>NZ_JBWJVQ010000059.1:0-4832 GCF_056339875.1 Blautia sp. ZXY-1-C6 | reverse complement strand
ATCCGTCCTGCAGTGTGCGAATATGAGGAGGCAAGGAAACTTTCAGATGAAGCGGTTCTGCAGAAAAAAACTGTACATATTCATATTGCTCTGGACACAGGAATGACCAGGATCGGTTTTGCGGATGCACAGGAAAATGTAGAGGAAATTAAAAAAATTTCAGAACTTCCAAATCTTGAGATTGAAGGTATGTTTACTCATTTTGCAAGAGCAGATGAGTATGACAGAAGTCCGGCTATGGTACAATTGGAGCGGTATCTGGATTTTTCAAGGCGCGTAGAAGAGGCAGGAGTGGAAATTCCTCTGCATCACTGTTCTAACAGTGCGGGCATCATACGTATGCCGGAAGCAAATCTGAATATTGTCCGCGCCGGAATCACAATTTATGGAATTTATCCTTCTTCTGAGGTGGAGAGAGATATTGTAAAGCTTGAGCCGGTTATGGAACTTAAGAGTCATGTGACTTATGTGAAGGACGTTCCTGCCGGAGCAGCGATCAGCTACGGCGGTACTTATGTGGCTGACAGGAAGCTTCGTGTGGCAACTGTTCCGGTGGGCTATGCAGATGGCTATTCCAGGCAGCTTTCCAATAAAGGCTGGGTTCTGATACATGGACAAAAGGCTCCGATCCTTGGCAGAGTCTGTATGGACCAGTTTATGGTAGATGTGACTGAGATTGGTGATGTGAAGAAGGGCGATGAGGTAACACTGATCGGCAGAGACGGGGATGAGTTTATCGGTATTGAGGAGATTGGTGATCTCTGTGGCAGATTTTCCTATGAGTTTGCCTGTGATATCAGCCCGCGTGTGCCGAGAGTCTATATTAAAAACGGGAAAGAAATATAATGTTACTGTTTGCTGAATAGAGACGAAGTGAGCGATAACTGATTTTTATATACCACGCATGTATACACAAGAAAAAGGTGGAAATACTTTATCTTAACCGGACAGGAAATATCCGGCTGATAACAAGGTTTCTTCTTATGGCAATGTTGTAAATTGAAACCGGAAAGAATCGGAGTGTGAATTGTGTGGTAATTAAAAGAGGGGATATATTTTATGCTGATCTTCGCCCTGTAGTGGGGAGTGAACAGGGTGGAATCCGGCCGGTTCTGATCATTCAGAATAACGTAGGTAACCGGCACAGCCCTACAGTGATCTGTGCTGCTATTACATCAAAAATGAACAAGGCTAAGCTTCCTACACATATTGAGATCAATGCGGAACTCTATGGGATTGAAAAAGATTCTGTGATTTTGCTGGAACAGCTTCGTACTATAGATAAAAGAAGATTAAAAGATAAAGTCTGTCATCTGGATGATGCGATGCTGGATAAGGTGAATCATGCACTTGAGATCAGCCTGGAGCTTACGTTCTGATTTTACTTTTAAGGGATATATCATCTGATCCGGTATTGCGATTTTTTGGCTTGCATGTCTCGGATAGTAGTGCGTGAACAATAAATGAACAGTAATTTTTGGTATCTCTGTCCGGTCAGTATCTTGACGATTAATGGAGAAAGTGATATATTTTACCAGTAATTACGCATATTCAATAAGGAGGAGACTGAATAATATAATGGAAGATGGCAGTAGTATGCCCCTCTGGGGCTTATTTGTTTTACTGTTACTGTTGTGGCTGAATGGAATCTTTTACGGGTTTGCCGCAGCGCTGAGAAACATAAGTGAGAATGATACACAGAAGAAAGCAGAGGAAGGCGATAAAAAAGCACAGATGCTGATGACTCTGATCGACAAACCGGCGCAGTTTGTCAATGCAATTCCGCTGATCGTAATGGCATGTGGTATTTGTTTTGGTACTTTTCTGGTCCCATATGCTGTGGATGCATTTTATCCATACATAAAGCATGTGCCTGCACTGATCCTGGTAATGGCATTGTGCGTGATTTTTCTTGCTGCAATCGGTATTCTGGCTTTTCGGCGGGTTGGTACTTATCATCCTGAAGCTTATGCATATAAGTATCTGAACCTGGTACATTTCTGGCTGAATCTGTTAAAGCCTTTTACTGTATCTGTCACCTGGATCGCCAGACTGGCAGCAGTGCCTTTTGGAGTGGAAATAAACCGTACAGAAAAGTCTGTCACAGAAGAGGAAATCATTTCCATTGTAGATGAAGCTCATGAACAGGGCGTCATCCAGGAGAATGAGGCGGAAATGATCCAGAATATCATATCTTTTAATGAGACAGAAGCCCATGATATCATGACTCACAGAAAGAATATGGTGGCCTTTGACGAGGAGATATTGCTCAAGAACATGATTGACACTATGCTGGAAGAGGGGAATTCCCGTTATCCGGTATATGAGGAGAATATTGACAATATCAAAGGAATTGTCCATTATAAAGATGCGCTTAAGTTTATGACACAGAATCCCTGGGCGAAGTTCAAACCGTTGAAGGAACTGCCCGGAATTATCCGCCAGGCATCCCTGATTCCTGAAACAAGGGGGATTGGAGATCTTTTTCATACTATGCAGGCCAGAAAGATCCATATGGCAATTGTTGTGGATGAATATGGCCAGACAGCCGGGATCGTTACCATGGAGGATATTCTGGAGGAGATTGTCGGAGATATTCTGGATGAATATGATGAGGATGAAATTACGATCCGCGCACAGAAAGATAACAGTCTGATCATTGACGGGCTTGCTTATCTGGAGGATGTGGAAGAAGAGTTGGATGCAGATTTTGGGGATACAGAGTTTGAAACACTGAACGGTTATCTGACCAATATTCTGGGACATATTCCTACAGATAAGGATGTTGATACAAGCATAAAAGCGATTGGATACTGCTTTACGATTTTGTCTATTGGTAATAAAACCATTGGCAAGGTTAAGGTGGAGCGGGATAATAATGTTGCTGTATAAACAGCAGCAGATAAAAACAATTAACAAAAGGAGAAAGAAAGATGTCAGGACATTCAAAATTTGCAAACATTAAGCATAAGAAAGAGAAAAACGATGCAAAAAAAGGTAAGATTTTTACAGTAATCGGACGTGAGCTGGTTATGGCTGTCAAAGCAGGCGGTCCGGATCCGAATAACAACAGCAAACTTCGTGATGTAATTGCCAAAGCGAAAGCAAACAACATGCCAAACGATACAATTGAACGTGGTATCAAAAAAGCAGCAGGTGCTGATTCTGCAGACAACTACGAGAAAGCTGTATATGAAGGCTATGGCCCGAACGGTGTTGCTATCATTGTTGAGACTCTGACAGACAACAAGAACCGTACAGCAGGTAATGTACGTAATGCATTTACAAAGGGTAACGGAAGCATCGGAACTCAGGGATGTGTATCCTATATGTTTGATCAGAAAGGTCAGATCATTATTGACAAAGAAGAGTGTGAGATGGATGCAGACGAGATTATGATGCTTGCTCTGGATGCCGGTGCTGAGGACTTCAGCGAGGAAGAGGACAGTTATGAGATTCTCACTGCTCCGGATGATTTCAGTGCAGTTCGCGAAGCTCTGGAAAAAGCAGGTCTGCCTATTGCAGAAGCACAGGTTGCCATGATTCCTCAGACTTATGTGGAGCTTACAGATGAGCAGGCACTCAAGGATCTTCAGAGAACTCTGGATCTTCTGGATGATGACGATGATGTCACAGATTACTGGACAAACTGGGATGAGCAGTAAAATACCGCAGGTATATTGAGACTGCCTGTTTTGGGTTATTGCTGTCGGACATGTATAGTTTATAAAAGAAACACACATAATACCTCCATAGAGAAAATGGAGGTATTTTTATGTCTGAAAACAGATATGGAGAAAAAAGAGAAGAGTCTGAAACAGGGATGAAGCTGCAAAACTGTGAGACACAGGAGTCAGAAAATAAAATTCAGGAAAGTACCAATGAGCAGATCAAAGATATGGGACAGGTGGTTTTAAACAGCAATTCCCGAAAACACAAGGTAGAGCTTCTGACCATCATTGGTGAGGTGGAAGGTCATGAGTCTGCACCCTCCCATTCCAAAACTACAAAATATGAGCATGTACTTCCAAAGCTTGCCATCATTGAGGATGATGAAGAAATAGAAGGCTTGCTGATCCTTTTGAACACAGTGGGAGGAGATGTGGAGGCTGGGCTTGCCATTGCAGAGATGATTGCCTCATTAAGTATACCAACAGTGTCACTGGTTCTGGGCGGCGGACATTCTATCGGAGTTCCGATGGCCGTATCTGCGGACTATTCTTTCGCAGTACCAAGTGCTACGATGGTGATCCATCCGGTACGTTCCAATGGTATGTTTATCGGAGTGGCTCAGACTTACCGGAATATGGAGAAAATTCAGGACCGTATCACTACATTTATTTCCGAACACTCCAGAGCATCTCAGAAACGTCTGGAAGAGCTGATGCTTGATACTTCTCAGCTGGTAAAAGATGTAGGAACCATGCTGGAAGGAAAAGAGGCAGTAAAAGAAGGGCTGATCGATGAGGTTGGCGGTATTAAGGAAGCGTTGGCAAAATTATATGAAATGATAGAAAAAGAGTGTTGAAAGTGAAAAAAATCTTATATATGCTACAAATCAACCCTTGCCATATGTCAGATTTTGGCGTATTATTAATAGAGGTTTATTATTTGCGAGGAGGAAAACCATGTATAAGATTTTAAAAGCTGAAACACTGGCCGCTAAGATCCATCTTATGGTTGTACACGCACCGCGTGTTGCAAGCCATTGTCAGCCAGGACAATTTATTATCGTTAAGTTAGATGAGAAGGGTGAGAGAATCCCTCTTACTATCTGTGATTATGATCGTGAAGAAGGTACGGTCACAATCGTATTCCAGGAGATTGGTGTA
>NZ_JBWJVQ010000058.1:0-2449 GCF_056339875.1 Blautia sp. ZXY-1-C6 | reverse complement strand
CTGCGGAACCGGCAACAATGGCGGAGACGGATTGGCGATTGCCAGACTGCTTCAGTTGAGAGGAGTCAGAACCTGGTATTATATTGCGGGTAAGGAAGAGAAAATGACTGCTGAAACTGCCGGACAGCTTAAAACAGCAGAATATTATCAGGTGCCCCGGGTGCATAACCTGGATCTGGATGAATATACTACTATAGTAGATGCCATCTTTGGGGTTGGACTGAGCAGACCTGTAGAGGGAAAATATGCCAGAGCTTATCAGTACAATGAACCGGGCATCTGCGTATAAAGTAGCTGTGGATATTCCATCCGGGATTGACTCAGATACCGGATTTGAGAAGGGAATTGCATTCCGGGCAGATCTTACGGTTACCTTTGCTTTTCGCAAAAGAGGGCTGTGCTTTTATCCCGGACGCATGTATGGCGGTGAGATCGTTGTTGCGGATATCGGAATCTATTCCATACCCGGAAAGAAAATCTGTATGCATCACCTGGAACGTGAAGATTTGAAAATGCTTCCTGAGAGAGTTCCCTATGGAAATAAAGGAACCTTCGGCAAGGTTCTTCTTATAGCTGGCAGCGAAGGAATGTGCGGAGCTGCATATCTGAGTGCAGCAGCTGCTCTGAAAAGCTCTGCGGGAATGGTGAAAATTCAGACTGTGGAGGCCAACAGGATTCCGTTGCAGACACTGTTGCCGGAAGCCATGATCACCTGTGATTTTGATGAGAAAAAAAACCAGGCAATGCTTGACTGGTGTGATGTGCTTGTGATAGGACCGGGTCTTGGAACCGGAGCGCAGAGCAGGGAAAGAGCTCAGTGGTTCCTGGCGAAGGCAGCTGAGTGTAAAAAAACAGTAATTCTGGATGCAGATGGCCTGAATCTTCTGTCAGTCCATGACAACTGGAAGTGTTTTATCGGGGAACATGTGATCCTGACACCTCATATTGGTGAGATGAGTCGTCTGTGCGGAAAAGAAATCGGTAAGATCCAGGATTGTCTGGCACAGACTGCAGCTGATTATGCAAAGGAGTCTGGAGCGGTTTGCGTTCTGAAGGATGCCTGTACTGTGGTGGCAGATGCTTTTGGAGATATGTATTTGAACATTTCGGGTAATGCAGGAATGGCTACAGCGGGAAGTGGAGATGTGTTAAGTGGTGTGCTTGCCGGTATACAGTGTATGTACCTGGCAGCAGAAAAGAAATTTTCTCCTGTTATGCTGGCTGCACTTGGTGTATATGTGCATGGGCTGGCAGGTGATCTGGCTGCTGAAACAGTAGGGCAGCGAGGGATGACCGCAGGAGATATCATCTGTTTTCTGCCGGAAATACTAAGATAGAATATTCATTTTGAGGCAGTAAATCTGTGAAACAATTTGCAGATATTAACATGAAAAAATAACAGAGGAAAATTATTATGAAGAAAGATAGCAGAGTAAAAGCAGTCATTTCACTGGATGCAGTAGAACATAATTTCCGGGAAATGAGAAAAAATATTGCAGAAGAGACAAAGATGATCGCAGTTATAAAGGCTGACGCTTATGGACATGGCGCGGTGCCGGTTGCACATCTCATTGAGGATTATGATTATATCTGGGGATTTGCGGCTGCAACTGCGGAAGAAGCGATTCATCTGCGAGAAGCCGGGATTACAAAACCAATCCTGATCCTTGGAATTGTTTTTGATGAATATTTTCCGGAACTTGTCCGTTATGAGATCCGTCCTGCAGTGTGCGAATATGAGGAGGCAAGGAAACTTTCAGATGAAGCGGTTCTGCAGAAAAAAACTGTACATATTCATATTGCTCTGGACACAGGAATGACCAGGATCGGTTTTGCGGATGCACAGGAAAATGTAGAGGAAATTAAAAAAATTTCAGAACTTCCAAATCTTGAGATTGAAGGTATGTTTACTCATTTTGCAAGAGCAGATGAGTATGACAGAAGTCCGGCTATGGTACAATTGGAGCGGTATCTGGATTTTTCAAGGCGCGTAGAAGAGGCAGGAGTGGAAATTCCTCTGCATCACTGTTCTAACAGTGCGGGCATCATACGTATGCCGGAAGCAAATCTGAATATTGTCCGCGCCGGAATCACAATTTATGGAATTTATCCTTCTTCTGAGGTGGAGAGAGATATTGTAAAGCTTGAGCCGGTTATGGAACTTAAGAGTCATGTGACTTATGTGAAGGACGTTCCTGCCGGAGCAGCGATCAGCTACGGCGGTACTTATGTGGCTGACAGGAAGCTTCGTGTGGCAACTGTTCCGGTGGGCTATGCAGATGGCTATTCCAGGCAGCTTTCCAATAAAGGCTGGGTTCTGATACATGGACAAAAGGCTCCGATCCTTGGCAGAGTCTGTATGGACCAGTTTATGGTAGATGTGACTGAGATTGGTGATGTGAAGAAGGGCGATGAGGTAACACTGATCGGCAGAGACGGGGATGAGTTT
>NZ_JBWJVQ010000057.1:0-5058 GCF_056339875.1 Blautia sp. ZXY-1-C6 | reverse complement strand
TCAGTGGCATGGAAGTTCCTGCAGGTATGAAAAATCCAACCAGCGGCGATCTTGCAGTCATGCTCAATTCCGTTGTAGCAGCTCAGGGCGGACATCGTTTTATCTACAGAAGCTGGGAAGTAGAAACAACAGGTAATGAACTGGCTCATACAATTCTCCGCGGTGCCGTAAATAAACATGGGGAGGCAATCCCGAACTATCATTACGAGGATCTTCGTCTTCTCTGGGAGAAATATCAGGAGAAAAACCTTAAAAATCCGGCTGTTATTGTTGATACCAACCACTCTAATTCTAATAAACAATATGACCAGCAGGTTCGTATTGCAAAAGAGGTTCTCCACAGCCGCCAGGTAGACCCGGAACTTCATACTCTGGTAAAAGGGCTTATGATCGAGAGTTATATTGAACCGGGAAATCAGAAGATCGGATGTGATCATATTTACGGAAAATCTATTACCGATCCATGTCTTGGATGGGAAGAATCCGAACGTCTTCTGTATACAATTGCTGAGATGTGTTGATCCGTTATTGTTTATAAACAACATTCCATACTCTCTGATCAGATGGATCGCTGTAATTACATTATCTGTAAATAGCACATATTATGACATTACAGAAAAAAACTATTCAGCCACCCACTGCTTATTGCTCTTCGCAATTAAAGCAGGGGACTTTACTTGATTCAGTTAAAAAAGCTTCTATAAACTGTTCAAAACAGACTATAGAAGCTTTTTCATTTGACATTA
Source organism: Blautia sp. ZXY-1-C6 (assembly GCF_056339875.1). Lineage (NCBI taxonomy): Bacteria > Bacillati > Bacillota > Clostridia > Lachnospirales > Lachnospiraceae > Blautia > Blautia sp. ZXY-1-C6. The sequence goes on along the minus strand of NZ_JBWJVQ010000057.1, from coordinate 4,312 downwards.
TAGCAATCCTCATAAATAATAAGTTTTTAATGACGTGGATGTGTTTTCATATACACATCACGCATTTTATTCATATTCATGCCCAGATAAACCTGCGTAGTGGAAATATCGGAATGTCCCAGCATTTCCTGAACGCTTCGTATATCCGCACCATTCTGCAGCATATGCACAGCAAAAGAATGTCTCAATGTATGCGGGGCAATATCCCTTTTGATACCGGCATCATCCGCATATCCCTTTAATACTTTCCAGAATCCCTGACGGCTCATCGCTTTCCCTGAACAATTTGTAAATAATGCTGTTTCTTTCTCATCTTTCACAAAAACAGTTCTGGCTGTTTGCAGATACCGTTCCATTGCCTTCTTGCATGGAATACCAATAGGGATAATCCTCTCTTTTCCATTCTCATTACAGACCACATATCCAAACTGGAGATTGACATCAAAAATCTGAAGATGAAGCATCTCACTGACTCTCATACCTGTTGCATACAGCAATTCCAGCATTGCTGAATCTCTTATCCCTTTAGGGGTATCCAATTTCGGCTGCTGAAGTAATTTATCCACTTCTTCTATGGTAAGTATCTCAGGTGCCCTTTTCTCAACCTTCGGAGGTTTCAGGTTATCTGCCGGATCTTCTGCGATCACGCCTTCCTTCCACAGATACTGAAAAAATGCTCTCATAGAAGCAACGCTTCTGGAAATGGAAGATGACGCAAACTTCTCACGTTCCATGTAACTGATATACCCTTCAAGCTCAAGTTCTTTTACATCTTTATAATTTCTGATTCCCCGTTCCTTCAGAAATTCCGCCATTTTTTTCAGATCTCTCTGGTATGAGATCTCTGTATTTGCCGATGTTTTTTTTGTATTATGCAGATATGTAATAAATTCCCTTATTTCTATGTCCATATTCCCGTTTCCTTTTAATCAAAATATCCGCTGCCTGTAGCTCCTGCGATCAGACGAAAATTAATCCTCTTCGCAGTTTATCAGCAGAAAATCGTACTCTCTCCGATAAAATGTATATGTATTATACTGTTTATTTTACATAAAATCAAACCTTTTTTTCGAGAAAAATCCTTGTATTTCAAGCTTTTTCAGCATCAAATACCATATGTCGGAGATTTTATGACAACCAATACTAAATATAGTAAATATGTCATTAAAAAATTTTTATATATTTCAGAATAATGTCAATGATCAGAGGGTTCACATAGCATTCGATAAGTATTCCCAGAAAATATCCTACTGCTGCAATGCACATTTTTTTAAGATAAATACTGACTTCTCCGGAAATCAGACCTCTGTTTCTCCATATTTCTGATGATATCTTCCATTCCTGTTCCATAGAATAAAGCCAGACCGGAATGTAAAATAAATATTGTGGCAGCAAAAGTCCCATTCCGATCACCCCGCCTGCAAATCCAAATTCCAGTATAGAAACAGTCATTATCATACCTGCAGACAATCCTGATCCCAGAAGCGTTATAACAGCAAGCGGCGCACCAAAAACCGAAAATCCACAGATTATATTCAACAGATAAAAAACACCTCTGTATTTTAATATTTCTTTCAGATATTCAATATTGCCTGTATTTTTTCCTGCAAATGTACTCAGAAAATATACCGATGCCCATGTTTTCTGCTGCCATTTTGCCTTCCAGATTATATTCGGTATCAGATTTCCGGCCAGAAATCCAAAAAGAAATAAAATAAGCGCAGGAAATTTTTTGGTTCCCGTTCTGTTTTTCTTCATTCTATCACCCTGTACCAGTTTACTGAGAAATTCCAGGAAGTATTCCTGTCTTTACAAGAAAGAATCGTGTCCGGAGGGCTTTTTTATGTTATAGGAACATTACGGAGTAATTTCCTATAACATAAAAAAACTGCACAGACTGTATAAATACAATCTGTACAGTTTATATCTGCAAAGAACTGTCCACGATAGTCCATAAAATGAACAATCATATTATTTCGCATAGTCAATCGCTCTGCTTTCACGTATCACGTTGACTTTAATCTGACCGGGATATTCAAGTTCTGCTTCAATCTGTTTCGCAATATCGCGCGCAAGGAGAACCATATCTGCATCATTAACATGCTCCGGCACTACCATTACACGTATTTCTCTTCCCGCCTGAATGGCAAAAGATTTATCAACACCTTTAAACTGGTTCGTAATATCCTCCAGTTGTTTCAGACGATTGGTATAAGTTTCCAGCGTTTCTCTTCTTGCACCAGGTCTCGCCGCTGAAATAGCATCTGCAGCCTGTACAATACATGCGATCAGAGATTCCGGCTCACAGTCACCATGATGAGATGCGACCGTATTGATAACAATCTGGGATTCCTTATACTTCTTACAGAGATCCACACCAATTTGAATATGAGATCCTTCTACTTCATGGTCAATTGATTTACCAATATCATGAAGAAGACCTGCTCTCTTAGCCATACGGACATCTACGCCAACCTCACCGGCCAGCATTCCGGATAACTGAGCTACCTCAATAGAATGTCTTAAAGCATTCTGTCCATAACTTGAACGGAACTTCATACGTCCAAGAAGTTTCAGTAATTCAGGATGAATACCATGAACTCCAACGTCCATAGCTGCATTCTCACCATCTTCGCGAATCTGCGCTTCTACTTCTCTCTGGGCTTTCTCAACCATCTCTTCGATTCTGGCCGGATGGATACGTCCATCTACGATCAGTTTCTCAAGAGCTACACGTGCAACTTCACGACGGATCGGATCAAAAGCAGATAACACAACTGCTTCCGGTGTATCATCAATAATAAGATCCACACCTGTAAGTGTCTCAAGAGTACGGATATTACGGCCTTCACGACCAATAATCCTTCCCTTCATCTCATCGCTCGGAAGCTGAACAACCGAAATGGTAGTTTCAGCTACATGGTCAACTGCACATTTCTGGATGGCATTGACAACATATTCCTTAGCCTTCTTACCAGCTTCTTCCTTTGCCCTGCTTTCCAATTCCCTGTAAAGTCTGGCTACATCCACTTTTACATCATCTTCAACGGATCTGAGTAATTCTTCTTTTGCCTGTTCGGAGGTCAGACCTGAAACTCGTTCCAGTTCCTGTACTCCTTTTTGCTCAAGTTCTTCTACCCGTTTTTCTTTTTTCTGCACCTCAGCTGCTCTCGCTGTGCATTCCGCTTCACGCTTCTCAACTGCATCTGCTTTCTTGTCAACCGCGGATTCTTTTGCTAATACACGATTTTCATATTTCTGCAGTTCGTTTCTTCGTTCCTTGGTTTCTTTCTCCAGTTCATTTTTTGTACGGAGAGATTCTTCCTTCACTTCCAATAAAGCTTCTCTTTTTTTAGTCTCAGCTGTTTTCAGAGCTTCATCTATGATGCTTCTTGCTTTGTCTTCTGCTGTCCCAACAATCTCGGCATCCTTCTGGATTTTATTGTTTACAGCGACTTTGCAAGTAACAGGAACTGCAATAAGTAGCGCGACTACCACAGCGACAATTGCAACAATAATTGTTGTTGTCACAGGAGCACCTCCTTATTTAGTTTTCATTGTACAAATACAACAATACAAGTTTATCTTTTTTTCATACTTATGTCAAGTTTTTCAGGATAATTGTTTGAATATTTTTCCTATATTTAATTACTGTTCGTTCTGTTCTCAGTAATATATTTTGCAATATACATACAATGGAGTATACTATGATTCATCCGAATATGTATGTACAAGTCTGATATTCATATTCTCAAGAGTATCTGCAATGTCTGAATATCCAAATCCTCTTCTCACAAGATAACCATAGAGCCGACGCATTTTTTTCTCATCCAGCTCAGTATCCGGCGGATATTTCTTTTCTATGGTTCGATAGAGGATTTCTTTTTCATCAGGCATATTTAAGGCAGCCTCTTCCTCCCATGCATTTATCGCTGTTTTCCTGTCTATTCCCTTTCCCATAAGTTCCCGGATGATCTTCTGCCGGCTCTTTGTATCCATTCTGTATGCAATATAAGTTCTGGCATATCGTTCATCATCTATATATCCATAGGCTTCAACATATGTCAGAGCATGATCAACCGCCTGACTGGTAAATCCCGCCTGGCGCAATTTCTCTCTCAATCCCTTCTCCGTCCGATCCATATGTTCTAAGAGACGCATGGCTTTACGCCTTGCGTCTCTGTATTCTTCAGGTTCTTCCGTTAAATTTTTCTGTTGTTTCTGTACAGTCTGTCTCTTTAAAGCCTCTGCATTCCTGAGAAATTCTCTCAGATCTCCGGATGAATTCCCCATGATCACTCCTCAGAAGCAT
>NZ_JBWJVQ010000056.1:0-2460 GCF_056339875.1 Blautia sp. ZXY-1-C6 | reverse complement strand
GCTGTCATGCACATTAATGATATGAAGGATTTTGATCTTGCCAAGCTTTATATCGACTTCCACTTCAGCAAAGCAGCATCCTGTGGCAATCGTATTTTTCTTTACCTGCTCGGAAACCTCTGCTGTAATAACAGAAGAATTGCCAAGACTGTAATAACTTTCCAATGCAAGATTTCCAAGAGATATTGCAGGATCTTTTCCTGCCATGATCCACCCATGATCAAGCCTCAGTTTCCTTGTCTCTTCAGGCAACAGCTCTTTTGCATAATCCAGAATCTTTTTCTTCAGAAGATTTGCGCAGTCTTTAACAACTGTTCCTGTTACAAACGACTGTCTGGATGCATAGGCACCGGTATCAAATGGCGTTACATCAGTATCCTGGACTGTCTGGATATGAATATCACTGATATCCATATTTAAAACCTCAGCCGCCATCTGGGAAAATACCGTATCAGCACCCTGACCGATTTCAGTAGCTCCCAGCATCAGGCCAACACTTCCATCCTGATTCAGAGTCATTCTTGCACCTGCAATTTCCAGTGAAATCGGCCATACACCTGTCTTATAGGAGAAAAGTGACATTCCGACGCCTCTGCGGATATTACCTGTCTGGTTTGTATATTCTTTTCGTTTTTCTTCCCAGTGGATATAATCTGCACCTTTTTCCAGACATTCAAAAATCCCGTTGGTGTTTGCTGCGATCGGCTTCAGGTAAGCATCCTCATAATATCCTTTGATAAGATTTTTCTTTCTGAACTCCAGAGGATCCATCCCGATCTCTTTTGCAATATCATCCATAAAGCACTCAATTGCAAAACATACCTGCGGGATCCCGTATCCACGCATCGCTCCGCCTACCGGTGTATTCGTATAGACAGTATATGCCTCTCCTTTGATATTCGGACATGCGTACTGCAGCCTCCAGGCAGTCAGACCATTGGCTGCTATGGCGTGTCCATGGGAGGCATATGCTCCCTGATTGGAAATAGCCAGCATATCCTTTGCCAGAAGATGCCCCTCACTGTCAACACCTGCCGTCAGATCATACTCAATAGAATGGCGGGTTCTGGTGTTGCAGAAAGTTTCCTCTCTGGTTATATCGAGTTTGACCGGTCTGCCGCCAACCTGCGTGGTAAGAAACGCATTTAACGGTTCATACAGCACATCCTGCTTATTTCCGAATCCTCCACCTATGTATGGCTTAATGACTCTGATCTTTCCCCATGGGATTCCAAGAGCCTGCCCGATCACACGCCGGACAATATGCGGAATCTGAGTGGAAGTCACAACTATGATCCTGCCATTTTCCATGTATGCACAGGAAATAGGATTCTCAATGTGGCAGTGCTGCACGATCGGGGTTTTATAACTGCGTTTTATAACTGTTTCGGATTCCTTCAGCCCTTCTTCCACATTTCCGATAAAGTAATTGGAACGGACAAGTACATTGTCCTTTTTATCGAGATGGATTGGCGGTTTGCTTCCATACATGGATTTACGCGGATGGATTTCTACCGGATATTCTTCATATTCAACTTCGATCAGGCGCAATGCCCTCTGGGCTGTGATTTCATCTTCTGCCACTACAGCAGCAATATCATCTCCGTAATAACGGACTCTTCCGGTAAGGATATTGCGGTCTGCAACATCCTGATGTGCCAGCTCCACAGACCAGGGATGTCCCGGCGTAGGATAACAATGATTCGGTACGTCTTTAAAAGTAACCACTTTTACTACGCCGTCCAGAGCCTCTGCTTTACTGGTATCGATTGATTTTACGATACCGTTTCCGATCTTTGCGTGATAGATTTTTGCCACCAGACAGTTGGCAGGAACCAGGTCATCAGTAAATTTTGCACGTCCTGTAACTTTGTCATAGGCATCTACTCTTGGAACACTCTTTCCAATCATGTTTTCACCTTCTCTGTATTTATTTTTGGTTATTATATAGAAGGAGCCGGACACACCCCAAGGTATCTGTCTGTTCCCCTCAGGACTTATGTCCGGCTCCGAACCATGCTACTTTCCTTCACCTTTTTTCTGACATCAGGCGAATTTACTTTTTATTTGCATAATTGTTATCTGTTTTCTGATTTAAGTATAGCATATTTGGATATGAAATTGCAATCTTTTATTCAATTTTTACGTATTATTTTCCTATTAACGAAGTTGTTTGATTGGGTTACTGTTCACTGAGAATATCCTTTGTAATGTATTACTAAGAACAAAGTGAACAGTAACCTGATTTACTTAACGTATTTCTGTCAATATTCCATGCAGGTCATGGATAACGTGTCTTGGGCATTTCACTGCGCACATACCACAGCTCAGACATATGGATTCCTCGATCACTGCACAGTTGTCTTTTACTTTTATCGCACCGGCTGTGCAGGTCTTCTCGCAGATTCCACAGCCGATACAGCTGACGTTACATTGCTTCTTTGCTTCTGCACCTTTTTT
>NZ_JBWJVQ010000055.1:0-5824 GCF_056339875.1 Blautia sp. ZXY-1-C6 | reverse complement strand
TGGGAAATATCAACAAGTTGGTTTCCTATATTTCCATTGCCATCATTGTATTACTGCTTATTATCTCCATATTCCTGATCAGCAATACGGTATCTGTGGGAATTGCAGTCCGTAAAGAAGAGATCGGAATTATGAAATACATAGGAGCGACAGACGCATTTGTCAGAGCACCATTCCTGCTGGAAGGCATGGTTCTGGGGGTGGTCGGAGCAGCAGTTCCGCTGATCGTGCTTTATTTCTGTTATAATGGGGCAATATCCTATATTCTGACCAGGTTTAATGTGCTTACAGGTGTGGTGGATTTCATCCCGGTATGGCAGATTTACCAGACATTACTTCCAATAAGTCTGGGACTTGGAATCGGAATCGGACTGATCGGAAGTTTCTTTACAACAAGAAAGCATTTAAGAGTATAATAAAAAGCAGATAAGCATGAAGCTGCCGGAACAATGATATCATATCATAAACCGGCGGCTTTTTTTACAGGAGTGCAGACATGAAAAATAAAGAATTTTGGAAAGGTGCAGTAGCAGGAGCACTGGTTGTGACGTGCATCGGTACAGGTGCCTTTGCGGGAACAGGTCTTGCAGCAAAAGGAACAGCTCTTGGTGATCGCAAGTGTACATCAAAGCTGGCATATCTTGAAGAGCTGATCGACAGATATTATCTGGGAGATAAGGATGAAGAAAAGCTTCAGGAAGGGCTTTATGCAGGTCTTCTCTATGGGCTGGATGATCCTTATTCCAGATATTATACAGCAGAGGAATACGATTCTGAGAATTCTTCCAATGAGGGAAGCTATGTGGGGATCGGCATTCTTATGGAGAAGAACAAAGAAGGCGGAGTAAAGATTGTTGAATGCTATGAGGGCGGTCCCGGAGAAAAAGCAGGACTGGAGGAAGGGGACATCATCAGTGCCATTGACGGGGAAGATATCACAGAGGATGAAGTATCTGATGTTGCAGACATTGTCCGCAATTCAGATAAAGACAGTGTGGTGCTTACTGTTCACAGAGAAGGTGCAGAAGATGCCATGGAAATCACAGTCCCTGTCACAGATGTGGAATTACCGTCTGTTTTCCATGAAATGCTGGATTCTAAAATCGGTTACATCCGCATTACACAGTTTACAGGCGTTACCGGCGAACAGTATCAGGAAGCTTTTGATGACCTGCAAAAACAGGGAATGGAGAAAATGATCGTGGATCTCCGCGATAATCCTGGTGGACTTCTTGATTCTGTCTGTGATATCCTGCGGAAAATCCTTCCGGAAGGACTGATCGTTTACACCGAAGATAAGGACGGAAACAGAGAAGAGGAAAAATGTGATGGCAAAAACGAACTCCGGATTCCGCTTGCAGTCCTGGTAAATGAAAGCAGCGCCAGTGCATCAGAGATTTTTGCCGGTGCAGTGCAGGATTATGGTATTGGAACGATCGTCGGAACAACCACTTTCGGAAAAGGCGTGGTACAGTCCATCCGCCAGCTCTCAGACGGAAGCGCCATTAAACTGACTGTTGCCAATTACTACACTCCAAAAGGAAACAACATCAACAAAACAGGAATCAAACCTGATATAGAGGTTTCTCTGGATACCCGTCTGCTGAATAAGAATAAAGACGAGATTACTCATGAGGAGGATAATCAGCTGCAGGAAGCGATTAAGGCAGTTGAGAAGGAAAAGTAGTTGTTTGGCTGATAGTTTGATGCTATACTGTATGTAGCTGTATTTATAATAGAAGTGTTTTTATTATAGATGAAAGACCCATTGCTGAGCAGGCAGCGGATTTTGCTTTGCAACTGCGAAGACACTGAACAGTTAATGGGCAGAAAGTGAAAAATATCAGAAAACGAGAGGGCGACAACATGAGCGAATATGTGATCACCACCGACAACAATTCAGATCTTCCGGAGGAATATCTCAAAGACCATGGAGTAGGCTGCATGTATCTCAGTTATTCCATGGATGGAAAAAATTATACACATGGAAATTTCCTTCCGGAGCATGAATTTTATGAGGCAATGAGAAACGGTTCCATGCCAACCACAGCACAGGTAAATCCTGAAAATGCAAAAGCACTGCTGGAGCCTTACCTGAAAGAAGGAAAAGATATTCTTCATATTGCATTTTCCTCTGCCTTAAGCGGTACATACAATAGCAGCCGTATCGCAGCAGAGGAACTGATAGAGGATTATCCGGACCGCAAGATCATCGTGGTAGATTCTCTTGGCGCTTCCCTTGGTCAGGGGCTTCTGGTTTACCTTGCACAGGAGAAGAAAGAGCAGGGAGAAGATATGGAGACAGTTGCGAAATGGGCAGAAGAGAACAGGCTTCATATGGTACACCTTTTTACAGTCAACGATTTAAACCACCTATACCGCGGAGGCCGTATTTCCAGAACTACTGCAGTAGTAGGAAGCATGCTGAATATTAAACCGGTCCTTCATGTAGACAACGACGGAAAACTCACTGCCATCGGAAAAGTCCGCGGCCGTAAAAAATCCCTTCAGGAGCTGGTAAAGCTTATGGATGAGAAAATCGGCAGCTATCATGACACCTGCCATACCATCTTTATCAGTCATGGCGACTGCGAAGAAGATGCAAATTATGTGGCAGAGAAAGTAAAAGAAAAATACCAGATCAACACGATTATCATGAATCAGGTAGGAGCCACCATCGGCGCTCACTCAGGTCCGGGAACAATGGCGTTGTTCTTTGTGGGAGATGAAAGATAAATTAGTTTTTGCAAAATGGTTTCATGGTATCATTATCCTGCGGGAAGATAAATGATACTGTGGAACCATTTTTGATATTACAGGAGAATTTTATGAAATTATTAAAAAAAGCATTCGCATTCACATTTATATTTATGCTGAGCGTTTCAGGACTGACAGGATATCAGGTAAACGCCTCAGAGGAGCAAAAACATCTGGATATCCTCTTCACCCATGATCTGCATTCTCATTTGAACAGCTTTCAAACGATTGTAGACGGGACACAGCAGGAGACCGGCGGGTTTGCCCGGCTGAAAACATTGATCAATGAGCATGAGAAAGAGAATACAGATACACTCATATTGGATGGCGGAGACTTTTCCATGGGAACTCTGATACAGACTGTATATGACACAGAGTCCGCCGAATTGCGGATGCTTGGATATCTGGGCTGTGATGTGACAACTCTGGGAAATCATGAATTTGATTACGGCTCCGATGGTCTGGCAGATATGCTGAACGCCGCAGTCAGTTCAGGCGAAAACCTTCCCAGGATGGTTGTGTGTAATGTGGACTGGGATGCAATGAAAAAAGCCGGCTTCAGTGAAGGACAGAAACAGATTTATGAAGCATTTCAGACATATGGAGTAAAAGACTATACGGTAATTCAAAAAGGTGATGTAAAGATTGCAGTACTGGGTGTTTTCGGCAAGGATTCTCTGGATTGCGCTCCTACCTGCGAGCTTCTTTTCAAAGACCCGTCAGAAGCAGCCAGAGAAACAGTAGAGGAAATAAAAAAGAACGAAGATGTAGACATGATCGCCTGTGTATCACACAGCGGAACATGGGAGGACGAAAAAGTATCAGAGGACGAAATCCTTGCAAAGAATGTTCCGGACATTGATCTGATCGTCAGCGGACATACCCACACACAGTTGGCAGAACCAATCCTGCAGGGAGATACCTGCATCGTATCCTGTGGAGAATATGGGAAAAACCTGGGAACACTTTCCATGACTCAGAAAGAGAATGGACGGTGGGAAACGGATACCTATGAGCTTGTTCCGGTTACGGATGAAATCAAAGCAGATGAAGCCACACAGAAGAAAATAGATGAATTGTCAGATACTGTTGATATCAATTATCTCTCCAATTTTGGTTATACCAGAGAGGAAATTCTGGCAGAGAATGATATTGAATTCAACAGCCTCAGTGAGATGGAAACAAAGCATGAGGAGTTAAATCTGGGAGATATCATATCAGATGCTTATGTATATGCAGTAGAGAATGTAGGAGACTCTGACGGAGAAAAAGTAGATGTTGCAATCGTACCTGCAGGAACTGTAAGAGATACTTATACAAAAGGCAATATAACAGTGGAGCAGGTATATAATTCCTTCTCGCTGGGAACAGGAAAGGACGGACTTGCGGGTTATCCTCTGATCAGTGCATATTTAACGGGAAAAGAACTGAAAACAGTGGCAGAGGTAGATGCCTCAATTTCAGATTTTATGACAATAGCCAGATTATATTGCAGTGGAATGAATTTCACCTATAATCCCCACCGCATGATCTTAAATAAAGTAACAGACTGTTATCTGACAGACAAGGACGGGGAAAGGGAAGAAATACAGGACGATAAATTATATCATGTTGTCACCGACCTGTACACAGGCCGTATGCTTGGCTCTGTTCTGGACAAATCCTATGGTCTGATATCCATCGTCCCCAAAGATAAAAACGGCAATCCCATAGAGAATCTGGAAGATTATGCAGTCATGGATGGAAAAAAAGAACTGAAAGCCTGGGCTGCAATTGCAGAATACATGCAATCCTTTGAAGACACAGACAAAGACGGAATTGCAAATGTGCCGGAATATTATGATACAACACACGAAAGAAAAGTTGCCGACAACAGCAAAAACATCATAAATCTGATAAAACATCCGAATAAATTTGCAATAGCGATTGTGGGAATCTGTATTGTGGCTGTTGGGGTGATTCTGCTGTTGATCTTTGGGGTTGTAAAGATTATCAGAAGAAGGAGATAGTATTTTACTATAAACATTGCATGATCAGTTGCTCTATCAGGATGGTAAAGGGCGGATATGTGAAAAGCTATTTTATAGTGCAGACTATACAAGGATTTTGGACAGGGATTCTATTTGACAGATATTGAAGAACAGGCACAAAAGATGGCAATAAGAGTAGCCAGAATTTATAGAAAAACGCCAACTGTAAATGTTTATGAGATAGATGATAATATGGCATTGATATAGGGTTTGGTATATAATAGTAATTGTTTACTGAATGAGCAAAAAAATAACGAAAAGAGGAAGGTACATAATGAAAGTATTAATGCTCAACGGCAGCCCGAGAACAAAAGGAAATACATTTATTGCATTAGAAGAAATGAAAAAAGTATTCGAAGTAGAAGGTGTAGAAGCGGAAATTGTACAGGTAGGCAATAAAGATGTAAGAGGATGCATTGCCTGTAGACGTTGTGTGGAATTTGGCAAATGTGTTTTTGATGATGTGGTGAATGAACTGGCACCGAAATTTGAAGAAGCGGATGGAATTGTGGTTGCCAGTCCGGTATATTTTGCTTCAGCGAATGCTACACTGATTGCCACCCTTGACAGACTGTTTTTCAGCACATCTTTTGATAAAACAATGAAAGTGGGCGCAAGCGTGGTCTGTGCAAGACGTGGAGGCTGTTCAGCGACTTTTGATGAGCTGAACAAGTATTTTACCATATCAAACATGCCGATTGCGGCCAGCCAGTACTGGAATTGCATACATGGACGCGAACTGGGAGAAGCTGACAGGGATGAAGAAGGAAAGCAGACCATGCGTGTACTCGCCAGAAATATGACTTTTCTGATGAAGAGTATCGAACTTGGTAAAAAGCAGTTTGGACTTCCGGAGAAGGAAGAACGTGTATTTACTCATTTTATCAGATAGAGCTTCCTGAGTGCTTTTAACAACCGTAGCAAGAATTCCCTCACCTCTATAGGGACGCCACTGAAAAACTGTTTTTGTATACTATATATAGTATCTTAAAGTTGATTGATGTACTTTATTTTGCGCTAATTTATACGCAAAAAGG
>NZ_JBWJVQ010000054.1:0-5990 GCF_056339875.1 Blautia sp. ZXY-1-C6 | reverse complement strand
TATGAGGATGCTTACCTGAAGCCGATCGCAGCAAACACCAACGGGATTTTTGAATGTCTGGAAAAAGGTGCAGATTATATCCACTGGGAAGAAAAACGAAAAGAATATACAAACCAGACAGGTAATATCCGCAGAGGCGTCGGAATGTCACTTTTCTCCTATAAGACAGGTGTATGGCCGATTTCACTGGAAATTGCAGGTGCAAGAATGACTCTGAATCAGGATGGTGTTGGCCTGATGCTGGGAGCTACTGAAATCGGTCAGGGTGCTGATACGGTATTTTCCCAGATGGCGGCTGAGGTTTTAAATATGGATATCAGTGATATTCATATCCAGACAGTCCAGGATACTGATGTCAACGCCATTTGATACCGGTGCCTATGCATCCAGACAGTCGTTTGTAACAGGAACAGTTGTTAAAGACTGCGCAAATCTTCTGAAGAAAAAGATTCTGGATTATGCAAAAGAGCTGTTGCCTGAAGAGACAAGGAAACTGAGGCTTGATCATGGGTGGATCATGGCAGGAAAAGATCCTGCAATATCTCTTGGAAATCTTGCATTGGAAAGTTATTACAGTCTTGGCAATTCTTCTGTTATTACAGCAGAGGTTTCCGAGCAGGTAAAGAAAAATACGATTGCCACAGGATGCTGCTTTGCTGAAGTGGAAGTCGATATAAAGCTTGGCAAGATCAAAATCCTTCATATCATTAATGTGCATGACAGCGGGAAGCTTATTAATCCGAAACTGGCTGAAATGCAGGTACAGGGCGGTATGTCTATGGGAATTGGATACGGTCTGTCGGAGCAGCTCATTCTGGATGAGAAAACAGGAAGACCACTGAACGGAACCCTGCTGGACTATAAACTGATGACAATGATGGATACTCCTGATATCAAGGCGGATTTTGTGGAACTTGATGATCCGATTGGACCTTTCGGAAACAAAGCACTGGGTGAACCGCCGGCAATTCCGGGTGCACCGGCAATCCGTAATGCAGTACTTCATGCAACAGGTGTAGCCTTTAATGAAAATCCTCTGACACCACAGAGACTGATCTATGGCTTTATAAAGGCCGGACTTATTTAGAGGGGAGGGGATTTTATGTACGATATTGAGAACTATTATCAGGCTGAAAGTGTAAAAGATGCTGTGAGATTACTGAATGAACATCCGGATGCCAGGATCATTTCCGGAGGAAGTGATGTGCTGATCAAAATCCGGGAGGGAAAATTTGCCGGAACTTCTCTGGTGAGTATCCATGGGATCAAAGAAATCCAGGGTGTAAAAATGGCGGATAACGGAGATATTTATATTGGTGCCGGAACTGTCTTCTCACATATAACAAATGATGCAATTATCAGGAAATATATTCCGGTTCTTGGCGAGGCTGTAGATCAGGTAGGAGGACCACAGGTACGAAATATTGGTACTATCGGTGGAAACATCTGCAACGGAGCAGTCAGTGCGGACAGTGCGCCGACCGTATTTTCCCTGAACGCACTGCTGAGGCTGGAAGATGGAAAGGAAGGCCGTCTTGTACCTGTAAAAGATTTCTATCTTGGACCCGGCAGGGTGGATCTGCGGCAGGGAGAGATTCTGACCTATGTGATCGTTCCTGCAAAAGAATATGAAGGGTATCATGGTCATTATATTAAGTATTCCATGCGAAATGCCATGGATATCGCAACGATCAGCTGTAGTGTGGTGAGCAAGGTAGATCAACAGGCAGGAGTGATAGAAAATGTGCGCATTACCTTTGGAGTTGCAGCTCCGGTTCCGTACCGCTGCACAAAGGCAGAAGAGGCTTTGAAGGGCATGAAGATAGAAGAAAGCCTGTATGAAAAGACAGCACAACTGATCCGGGAGGAAATCAATCCGAGAGATTCCTGGAGAGCATCCAGGGCATTTCGTCTCCAGATTGGCGGAGAAATTGCGGCACGGGCATTGAGACGTACCGTAGAACTTGCAGGAGGTGACCGCATATGAAAAAGCAGATGCAGCTTGTACGATGTACAGTAAACGGAAGAGAAGTTGAAGAATATGTAGATGTAAGGGAGTCACTGCTTGATATGCTTCGCAACCGCCTTGGACTGACTTCTGTAAAAAAGGGCTGTGAAGTAGGAGAATGTGGTGCCTGTACAGTAATCATAGACGGAGAGACTATTGACTCCTGTATTTATCTGGCAGTCTGGGCGGAGGGTAAAAATATCCGTACACTGGAAGGTCTGGAGAAAAACGGAGAACTTACCAGGATTCAGGAGGCATTTATCGAAGAAGGTGCCATACAGTGCGGTTTCTGCACTCCCGGATTTATCATGTCTGCCACTGTTTTACTGGAACATGGAGAGAAATTATCAAGAGATGCGATTCGGAAACATATGGCAGGAAATCTCTGCCGCTGCACAGGTTATGAGAACATTGTAAATGCGGTGGAAAAAGTAATGGATGAAAATGAGACAAGAAGAGGAAAGACAGTAAGATGACAAACAGATACACAAATGTCCCAAAATCTGACAATAAACCGGAAAATGTTGTAATAATAAGAGGTGGCGGTGATCTGGCCAGCGGTACGATCCACAGATTATACCGATGCGGCTACCGTCTTCTGGTACTGGAATGTGAGAAACCCACTGCGATCAGGCGAATGGTTTCTTTTTGCGAGGCTGTTTACGACGGGCAGTCTTCTGTGGAAGGAGTTCTCTGCAGAAAAGTTGACAGTGTAGAGGAATGCGAGGCAGTCTGGAAAGCCGGGGAGATTCCTCTTATGGCAGACACAGAAGGAACTGTCCTTAAGAAATACAGACCTGCAGCACTGATAGATGCAATTCTTGCAAAAAAGAATCTTGGAACCACCAGAGAGATGGCAGATCTAACCGTTGGTCTTGGACCGGGATTTGTGGCAGGTGAGGATGTGGATTATGTAGTGGAGACTATGAGAGGCCACAATCTTGCCAGAATCATCACAAAAGGCGCTGCTATGCCAAACACAGGAGTTCCGGGTATCATTGGAGGATTTGGAAAAGAGCGCGTGCTCCATGCTCCTGCGGCAGGGGAAATCCATTGTATCTCAAAGATTGCAGATATCGTGGAGAAGGATCAGGTCCTTGCCTGGATCGGAGATACACCTGTCAGGGCTTCTCTTACAGGAGTTTTGCGTGGCATGATCAGAGATGGATTTACAGTGCCGAAGGGGATGAAAATTGCAGATATTGATCCGCGCAAAGAACAAAAGAAAAACTGTTTCACGATTTCCGACAAAGCCCGCTGTATTGCCGGCAGTGTATTGGAAATCCTGCTTTCAGAAGGAGTGATGCCATATGAAGCACCAGGTCGATTTTCTGGAACTGCTGCAGATTGATTATGAAAAATACCCTGTGATCGCTGTAGTTGGCGGCGGCGGCAAAACCAGCCTGATCTACCGCCTTACAGATGAACTGATCGATAAGGGAAAGAGAGTGATCATTACCACGACCACCCATATGGCAGGAGAATCTGAACTTCCGTTTGCCAGGGGCGGAGATGCAGTCAGGGTAAAAGAACTTCTGGACAAAGAAAGATATGTGATTGCTGCGGAATATGAGGAGGACACAGGTAAATATGCGTCTCTGACAGATGAAAAACTGGAAGAACTGAGAGAATTATGCGATGTAATGCTTGTGGAAGCGGACGGAGCAAAGCATCATCCGGTAAAAGTCCCGGAGAAATGGGAGCCTGTAATCCCCAGATGTGCGGACATTGTGATCAGTGTGATCGGGCTGGACTGTCTGGGGCAGCCAATCAGTCAGAGTGCTTACCGTATGGAACGTACCTCGGAATTTCTCAGGAAAAGTCTAGAAGCTCCGATCACTGAAGAAGATATTGTAAAGATTGCGACTTCTATCTGCGGACTTTTTAAGGATGTGGAAGAAAGAGTATACAGAGTGTATCTGAACAAGTCAGATATACTCAAAGAGAAAGAACCTGCAGAGCACATTGTTGAGGAACTGGAAAGGAAGAATACAGTAGCGGCTTACGGAAGCCTTTTGGAGGAATAAATTATTTTGAAAATTGCAATGATCATGCTGGCGGCTGGAAACAGCCGCCGTTTTGGGGCAAATAAACTGTTATATGAAATAGACGGAATACCTATGTATCGACATGTGCTGGAACAACTGGATGATACAAAGAAGAAAATAGAAAATATCTATTCGGAATATTCAGATATTACTGAGGATAATAATAATGATAATAATTCAGATATTGTTCAGTTAAATAACCTGTACAGAAATAATATCACAGCAAAAATAATCTGTAATATTATTGTTATTACTCAATATGATGCCATTGCAGAAGCAGTGAAAACAAAGGAAATACAGGTTTTGTATAATCCCCATCCGGAAGATGGAATTTCTTCCTCTGTAAAAATCGGTCTGAATGCCAGCCTGGATGCAGATGCAGTGCTTTTTACTGTGTCTGATCAGCCCTGGCTTACCAGTGAGACAATCTGTGAACTGATCCATGTGTTTTTAAACACTTCCAAAGGAATCGCCTGTGTTTCCTGTCAGGGGAAAATGGGAAATCCATGTATTTTTGACAGGAAATATTACAATGAGCTGCTTTCTCTGGAAGGAGATAAAGGCGGTAAAAAAGTGATCATGAAACATCTGGATGATACACAGATTTATGAGATAGAAGCAGGCAGGGAACTGGAAGATATTGATTATTATGAATCTATAGCAGTCCACTAGTACATCGTTTCGTAAATAACTATACCAATCGCGTAGGATGCGGATTCGAGTGTGCTGGTATAAAAACGCAGGCGTAGCGGGCTACGCTGAGGCTTTTAGACCTGTGCAATCGGATTCGCAGACAAGTGAGTGGTATAGTTATTTCGAAAACGATGTACTAAAGTGTGTCTGAAAAATGCTTTCCGCAAGATGTATGTCAAAATATACCGAAAAGTGGGGCGTGCAGTTGCAGGAATGATTTTCCAGACACTCTGGTCCACTCATCACAAAAAAAGTTCCGGGCGAGGTCACCGGAACTTTTTTTGCGCAATTATTTCGCTATATGGCAGATATCCTGAATATGTGGCAGTTATATATATCAGTATTAAACAGCTGATATATAATAAGATATCTGCTGAACAGATTAAAGATGGATTTTGGTTCCGGTTTTTCCCTGGATACCGTCTTTGGCTTTCTGAAGTAAAGTGATCATGGCAGTTCTTCCTTCTTTGGAGCTTGCAAAATCAACGGCAGCCTGAACTTTCGGGAGCATGGAACCTGGGGCAAACTGTCCCTCATTAATATATTTCTTAGCGTCATCTACAGTGATGTCATCCAGCCATTCTTCGTTTTCCTTGCCGAAGTTTACAGCAACCTTCTCCACTGCTGTAAGAATGATAAGCATATCTGCATCCAGCTCTTTGGCCAGGGGACAGACTTGCATAATCCTTATCAATAACTGCTGATGCACCTTTGAGATGATGTCCGTTAAGAACAACGGGAATTCCGCCGCCACCGCAGCAGATAACGATTTTATTTGCATCCACAAGACTGTTGATCGCATCCTGTTCAACGATTTCAACAGGCTTTGGAGATGCAACTACACGACGATAACCACGCCCTGCGTCTTCTTTCATGATATGTCCATATGCCTTGGCCTGATGGTCTGCTTCCTCTTTTGTCAGGAATTTGCCGATCGGCTTGGATGGATTTTCAAAAGCAGGATCATTGGGATCTACACGAACCTGAGTGACAACAGTGACGACAGGTGTGCGGACAAATCCTCTGATTCGAAGTTCCTCTCTCAAAGCATTCTGCAGATCATATCCGATGTAAGCCTGACTCATGGCAACACAGACAGAGAGAGGAGTGTTTGGCTGATTCTCATCTTCTCTGGAGAGAGCAGACATGGCATTGTTGATCATGCCAACCTGTGGCCCGTTTCCATGTACAACAACAACCTGATGACCTTCTTCGATCAGATCGCATAATGCTTTTGCAGT
>NZ_JBWJVQ010000053.1:0-3597 GCF_056339875.1 Blautia sp. ZXY-1-C6 | reverse complement strand
AACCGGCAAATCCATTTCCAGCCAGGCATCATATCCTGCAAGAACGGACGCATCTGGGCGCTGGGCATATACCATACAGGTATTTAAGAAGTCCAACTGATACAAGCGCCCCATGCAGGAAAGAAAATTTTTCCAGGAATCCTCCGACTCTGAAATCCAGTGTATGGTTTCCTCATACAGTTCCCGTACTTTTGTGATATGCTTCATCTGCTGTTCCTTCTTTCTTTTACAGGTACCAGTTCTTTTGCAGAAATATCACGATAGGAAAAATCATCTGCCCCCAGCACGATTTTTTCTGCATAATAATCTGCTTCTGCTTTTGCAGTTGCCTCCAGTTCATTCCTGCCCCGGTATCTTACTTTTTTCTCCAGGACTTCTGTTATGGTCACTTCATATTCTTTTTCGTCCATGCTTCTCCTTTCTTACTGCAAGCGGTTGGGTCTTCCATACAGCCCAATGTTCGACGGATTGAACGGGTCATTCACTACTCCACGTCTGCTGTTGGCTGCATGTACCATTCTGCCATTACCAACATAAATTGCCACATGGGAAATATTGCGGAACTGCCCATTCTGCTCATAAGAATAAAAAATCAGATCTCCCGGCTCCAGTTCGCCTTCTGTAACTTCCAACCCATGTGTTACCATAAATTCTCCCTGGGTAGAGGCAATCGCCGGAAGGGAAATGCCTACCTCCTGATACAACCGCTGTACCAGGGAACTGCAATCATAATATCCTTCCTCATACCGGTGTTCCTGACTGTATTTGCAGCCTACCTTCGTCAGTGCCAGATTTGCAACGTCACTTCCTACGCCAAAGGAAGGGATCTCATTTCGGAATTCCTCACTCATGACTTCCCTTAAAAGTTCTTCTTCTTTTTCGGTCAGCTTTCCAAGTGCAATATAGTCCTCATAATTCAGGTTCTTGACGTAGCAGCCCTTCTTTGTTACCGTAATCTCATTTTCGTCCCCATCTGCCAGAAACGCTTCAAAAGTCTGATGTCCCCAGGCAGACGCAGTTGCATGATCTGCACAGAAAACATCAAATTGTACCCCATACCGGTCAAATGCTCCGGTATCTTCTACGGTATATTCAATCCCGTTCATAATGATCCTGGTTCCCATAGGGACAAAGGGGTTTTGTGCATCTACTGCAATGGTATGGTCCGGTTTTGGCATGACACCGGAGGCTGTAGGTCCTCCTGCCCACTGTCCACAACAGATACTGCACTGGCAATAACCGCTGGTGACAACATTTCCCAGGCTATCCCCTGCCTTTATGGTGGTGGTTATGGTCGTGTTTTCAAAACTGTTCATTTCATCAAAGATTTCCTTCAGCTTGTCCTTATGCCGCTGATCCATATCCACACCTATATCCCCGGTTCCATACTTCACCATATAAACCATTAAAGTATCATAGTAATTACTCACATAATTCCCGTTTTTCTCATGGAGATAGGTAACTGCCCCATCTTTCCCATTTTGTCCAAGTTTTGTATTAAAGTCCATGTAGTAACCGTTTAAAACTTCTCGGACGGTAGGGTTCTCCTCAGACGGATTTGGCATGAACGCACCAAGTGGCGAACAGTATAAGAGGAAAAAGATAATCACTACAGGGATTGCCACCACAAGAAGAATACTGAACAGCGGAGCCAAAAGCGCCCCGGCAAACTGGACCACCTTCAGCATAAACACAGAGGCTTTCATCTTTACAATATCTTTTGCCACCTGTGCCAAACTGTCCTGCTGCCCATTTCCGGTGAGCTTATTGATCATATACTGGATTTTTCTCTGCCGGACTGCCTGTTTTTTCTGTTTCTCCATCTGTTTCTTTTTCACTGCTCTTGTTTGTCTGTAAAACTGCTTATTGGTGATCTTCCCATCTGCCTGTTTTACCTTTAATTCCTGCTCTGCCTTTCTATAATTCCGATCCTTCCACAGCTTTTCTGCCGGTTTTGTTGCTGTCCCCATGACATAAAGGGAATCATTGACTTCCTCCCCGCCCTCTAACTGGGTCAATATAGCAGCCTCTCCCCGGCGTACCCCTTTTATGGCAGTCTGCTTCGCCAGGGAAGATTTTTTTGTTTCCGCCAGCTTTGCAGCCTGTTCCCTCCGATACTGTTCCTTCGCCTGGAAACCAGCAGAGGGCTGACTGTTTGGTGCTACCCCCTGTTTCATCTGATCCGGCTGTAAGGTTCCCGGTACAGATACGGTGCTTTTGGCCTTTCCATTTTGTTTTCTATCTTCTGCTGCTCCCCGGATTGCTGCCTCTTTCCCGGATTGCTTTTTCTTTTCCTTTTGTTTTTCAAACAGCGCTTCTCTGCCCTGCTTCGGCTGTTTCCCTTTTTCTGCCCCTTCTTTTTCTTTCTCTGCCCTAAAAGATCGGCCACCGGCTTAGAGGTAAAAGCAGCTTTCTTTTCCTTTGCAGATAAAATAGGATTTTTCTTATGCACCGTCACCTGGGCTTCTTTTTTTAATTTCAGCTCCGGCTCTTTTTCTTTTTTTACCTTAATCTCCAAAGCAGTCCCCCTCTCCGGGGTTTAATTCTTCTGCCTGATACCAGAGCGCCTGAAACAGATACCCCTGTTCCTTTTCTCTGGGTGGTGGACCGTACTCCTTTTCCAATTCCTGAAAGGCTTCCATAAGGTTTCCGGAAAATTCCTGGTAATCATCTTCTGTCAGGATATATTTTTCACTGAACAGTACCTGCTCCAATTCCCCCACTTCTACCAAATGGTCTATGTCTTCCGGGGAAAGTGGCGGTCCCAGTCTGTCATAAGTCTTTTCTTTCAGGTAGGAAAACTGATAAAGTTCCGTCTGCTGCGGTAAAATCTTCTCCTTACTGCCATCAAAGAGCAAAAAAATAGCTTCCGCTTTTAAGAAAACGGAAACCTCAGCTTGCTCACCATATTTTAGTGCCTGCTCCTTAGAAGGAAACTCCAGCCAGTCCGGAATACGGATTTCCAGCATCCAGGCTTCATACTGCAGTCCAAAAGATAATTGATATTTTGCGATAATTCCTCCTCCCTTCCACTACAAATAGTCATAATAAATCTCATTGGTATCTTCATGAAAGGACAATTCATACTGTCCGGGGATACCAGGATTCCTCCATCCACTAACGGAAAAAAGCATCTACATCTGACCATAAGCGGGAATTGCACTGCCTTCCTGCAGCTTTCCTTAACTCCAGCATTTTAGCAAAAGCCCGCCGGTAAGCCCTCTCATAGGTCGGGAAGATGCGGAACTCCCGGTATCTTTGTTTTCCTGCCATAGGACAGCCTACACAGCCAACCCAGTGAAATCCCATTTCGTAAAGAGGGTTCATGGGTATTTTCTCTGCCTGGATATACTCCCAGACCTGCTGGTCACTCCAGTCAACAATGGGATTGCATACGTGTTTGCCCCTTGACAGGCATGATTCAAAGAGTCGCCTGGTATCATCATTATCATTATTTAAAATAATGGCACGTTTTTTTCCATTTGGGACAAAATTTTCATAAATCCCCCTGTTTTTCCTCCGCTTTCGGCTTTCTGCCCACCGGACACCTGTGGTGATAAAACGCCCAGCCCCACCATTTTCTTTTAGAACCTCACA
>NZ_JBWJVQ010000052.1:0-3114 GCF_056339875.1 Blautia sp. ZXY-1-C6 | reverse complement strand
CCACGAGCCTGCGCATAATTCATTTCATCTGTAAATACCTTAAATCCATCCTGCTCAAATGTGTATTCAGCTGTCGCATCCTGTCTTGTAGGAATCTTTCCGCCTACAGCTGCCCATTTTGCTTCGTTTTCCTGTGAGCAGAGCCACTCAAGGAATTTAGCACATGCTTCTTTGTTTTCTGATCCTTTGCAGACACCAAAGTTCTCACCACCGATTGTAGATGTAGAGGTTCCTTCGTCGCCTGTTGGAAGAAGTGTAAAGTCATATTCAAATGCTCCGTTGATTGCATCTGTCTGTGCCAGATGCCATGTTCCACATTCTGCAAATGCAGCTTTTCCTGCGCAGAACTGATTCCATGCATCTGCCTGTGTCCAGTTTACACACTCTTTACTCATGTATCCGTTTGCTACAAAATCTCCAAGTGTCTGTAATCCATTTACAGCAGAATCAGCAGTAATATTATCAACATTAACGCCAGTTCCATTCTGTACAGATCTCAGCCATGGAAGGATCTGGAATGTTCCTTCTTCTGTAGATACTGCACACATTGCGAATCCGTATACATCATTGGATGCATCTGTTGTTGCTGCAACCATTTCCTTGAACTCATCAAGACTCTGCGGCATATGATCATATCCGGCTGCTTTCAGAAGATCCATATTGCAAGCAAGTGCAAGACAGTTACTATTCTGTGGAAGTCCGTAAACTTTTCCATCAGGGTCTTTACAGGAGCTTAATGGTCCATCATAGAACTGATCCAGTTCTCCCCATGATTCCAGCTCATCAGTGATATCTTCGAATACTCCGAGAGATATGTAGGATTCCATATCCGGTGAATCTACCTGTCCGATATCAGGAAGTTCTCCTGAAAGTGCTCCAACTGTGTACTGGTTCATTAACTCTGTTCTGGATACGAATGTTGCATTGATGTGAATGTCATCCTGTAAAGAATTATATTCTTCAACCATGTCTGCGAGCATTTCCTGCTCTGGCTTCTGATCAAAATAATGCCACATTGTAACTTCCTGCGGAGCTGCCTGTACAGTTGATGCCGCCATCAGCGAAGCCGCCAATAATGTTGCTGTAAATAATGTTTTTTTCATGTTTTTTCCTCCCTTTTTCCTTCTTAGTTGAATTTTGTTTTGGTTAGTTGCACAATTTTAAGTCGTCTCTCTGTTGTTTTGTTGTATATATTTTACCATTCAAATTTCCACCGCATAACCCAAGATTTTATGGAAAAAGGAATTTTGTACGGATAATATTTTAAGATTAAGGAAATATTTTAAGATTTTCAGGATATTTTCCATATATTTCTTATATTTTTACTCTTTTATTTCTGACAGATATTCAGATGGACTCTTTCCTGTCACCTCGCGAAAGACTTTTTTGAAGTATTTAGAATCGGAAAATCCTACCTGATAAGGAACATCCCTCTGATCACATATTTCTTCCCTCAACATATACTGTGCCTGTTCAATTCTATACTCCCTTAGAAAAGTGCTGAAATTTTCTCCGATATTTTTTCCAAAAAGATAACTGAAATATTCCTGGCTCAGCCCAAGATCTTCTGCCAATTTCTTCTGGCTTATTTTTCCGGCATATCCACTCTGTATGATATCCAGAGCTTGCAGAATCATAGGGTGGGCATCCGGATATTTATCTCTCAAATTTCTGGATTTTCTGCGGGAATAGCTATTTTTTCCACTAATCTTATTCTCAATTTTCTTCAGTACTGCTTCTGCCTCATCTCTTGTAAGAGGTTTCAGAAGATACTCTATTACACCAAGAGAAATTGACTGCTTGGCAAAATCAAAATCTGCATATGCACTTACAATCACAAATTCTGCCTTAATTCCCTGAGCTCTGGCAGCTTCTATTACTGAAAGCCCGTCCATAAACGGCATCTTGATATCAATAAAAACCACATCCGGCTTCTGTTCCAGAATCATTTCCAGCGCTGCTTTTCCATTAGATGCCTGTGCCACAATCTCATACTCATCCCTCAGGCTCTGCAAAACCCTTACTAATCCCTGTCTGGTTCTCTGCTCATCTTCTGCAATTAAAATTCTCAATGTATAAAGACCTCCTCTGTTACTTTTTTTGCTACATTTATTTACTCTATATCTTTCTCCGGATTCTCTGGTATTGGAAGCCAGAAAGTAAATTTTGTCCCCTTTTCAGGTTCTGATTCCAAAACTACAGAAAGTTCTTCTCCATAATACATTCGCAGTCTTGTCACTACATTCTGAATCCCGATTCCTGTTCCTGCCAAATCCAAAGTATGCTTTTCCATAAGAATCTGCTGCATCAGTTTCTCTGTATCTTCATTCATTCCACATCCATTATCTTCAATGCAAAGACGGAATCTGGATCCATCAATGTGACCCGTAATACGGATCATTCCCCCGCTTTCTCTTCCTTCAAAACCATGAAGGATAGAATTCTCCACAAATGGCTGAATAAACAGTTTACAGCATGGCCATTCGCCGTATTCTTCCTGAAATTCAATCTCATAGTCAAACACATCCATAAGCCTGAACTTCTGCAGATATAGATACTGCTCTACCCATCTCAGTTCCTGCCCCAGACTTACTGACACAAGCTTCCTTGAGAATGTATATGAAAGCATATTGGAAAGCTTTTTCAGAAGATCTGCTACCTCATAATCTTCATTATCTATCGCATTATAATTGATCGCAGTCAGTGTATTGCAGAGAAAATGTGCATTGATCTGTGATTCCAGAGCTTCTTTCTCTGCCTTATTTTTCTGACGGATAGAAAGATTCTTTTCACGATAATATCTACGTATTTCCTTGTACTGTCGTTCCAGAGTTTCCGCCATTTCGTTATAATAACCAGCCAACTGCCATATCTCATTGGTTCCCTTTACTTCTATCTTCGGAAGATTCTTGGAAAGTTTAATATTTCGCATAGAATCCCGTATAATATCAATTGGTTTTAATACTCTTCGTATTGTAAACTGCCATAAAAATCCACAGATACACAACAAAAACAGATATACATAAATGCTTCTGGTATACATCTGGTTAACCTGTGCACGCATTTTTCCAAGATCCGTGGTAATATATGCTGTCCATCCAAAATATTTTAATG
>NZ_JBWJVQ010000051.1:0-8280 GCF_056339875.1 Blautia sp. ZXY-1-C6 | reverse complement strand
CTGCGGCAGCAACATTAAAAGATTTATTGGATAAGAGGGATGCACTTCGCCAGAAAAAGTTATTGGATGCTATAGCACAGAGTGGACGGAGCTATGAAGAAATCATGCAGTACCTGCACAGTAAATCTGAAGAGGCGTGATCAAATGTTAACGGAATACTATTTTGCAGTCAGGTATGGAGATATCATTATTCTTCTCTATCATGAAGATATGATGTCTGTATGGGAATTATTATTTAAGAACAGCCAGAAGGAAAAGGCATTGAAAAGATTTTTAGAATACTGCTACATGATAGATGTAAAAGTAGCATTCGAAGGTTTGAAAGGAGAAAAAACCAAAGGGTTAAAGGCAACTCTTAAATTTGCGAAAGAACATGATATGTGTATGACTGAAGCACAGATTCAAGGTGCCAATAACATGTAAATTTCCAGCCCGAGATGCTTTTAGGGCTATTCCAGGCTGGAAATTAAGGCAGCTGCTAAACAAAAGGCTTTCAGACTACAGGCGAACATATGTTGCTGCAAAACTGTGGAGATTAATTTAAATTTGCATTTTGGTTCGGGGTCATTAGAATACTTTTAATACCAGAAATACAGGATCTTTTATAGTTAGTGATATATTATGATAATAGATGAATATTATTGATTGGAGGAGATTCTATGAAGTCAAAGAAAGTAAAGAAAATATTGTTGATTGCTTTAACGTGTGTAGCAATTTCTGCATCTGTCTCAGCAGAAGCTGCTATGAAATCACAGATAACCATTGAAAGTAAAAATAAGTATGAACAGTTGAAAATTTCAGAGAGCCGTGTGTATGGAGAATACCCAACTGGAGATTATAAGAAGATAATGCTTCTTCCTTCGGTTTCTAAAGTAGAAAAATTTTGTTTTGAAGATAATTTGAACATAGAAGAAGTAGAGTGGATGGCTTCAGTAGATACTGTTCCAGTTTTTGCCTTTAGCACATGTCCAAAGCTTAAAAGGGTAATACTTTCTGATAATGTGAAAAAAATTGGACAAAGTGCATTTATATACTGCGGTGAACTGACGAGTGTTAAACTTCCCCAAAATCTTCAAAGTATAGATTTTTTTGCATTTGCTGACTGTCGAAAACTGAAAACGTTATATATACCTGAAACAGTTACTGAGATAGGTGCTGAGGCGTTCATAAATTGTGATTCTCTAACAGTTCATGGAAAGAAAAATTCATATGCATACTATTACTGTAAGATGAATGGTATTCCTTTTGTAAGTGAGGGAACTGCTTCAAAACCAGAAACAAATCGTCCGTATATAAAATCTGTTGATTCAGATATAGTAAACAAACAAATCTATGTTACAATTGATTTGAGCGGAAAAGTAAAGAATGCAGATGGATATCAATATCAAATATATGATGGTACTAAGGTATTAGCTAATAAAAATTCTGCAAACACAACCTGTATATTAAAAAAAGTGCCGACTATGGGATTTGCCAGAGTCCGTTCTTATACTGTTCAAAATGGTAAAAAAAGTTATAGCAGGTGGTCTAATGAAATGCGTATGCCTCCTGTTAAACTAAATAAAGATAATATAAAATTAATAAAAATTACCGGGAAAAAGAAAACAGTAACCGCACAGTTTGGAAATTTAAAATACAGTGATGGGTTTGATTGCGTACTTAAGAATGCAGATTCAGGAGAAAATATTGTATTAAAAAATCAAAAGAAAAATACAGTTACTTTTAAAAATATAAAACCGGGAGTTTACTATTTGAAAGCGCATGCATATATGTTGTTGAATGGTATTAAACAGTTTGGCGTATGGTCAGATAATAAAAAAGTTGTTGTTAAATAGAAAATTGGAATTATAAAAAGCAGGCGAAAAACTGCCTGCTTTTTATAATGGAAATTTATGCTGTTATTGATGTAGCGAAATCAAGCTGTAATAAATTCAAGCGTATTATACTGAAAGAAGCCGTCAGTGGATGCTAAACCACTGGTGTGGGTAGCATCTTTGACATTGACATTGCACACAGCGATTAATTTATTATTTTGATCCAGAGCCACTGATTCCAGTTCAAAACTGTTATATGTGCGGCCCTGAGCATCTTTAGCAGGAATATCTGTAACAAATCCGAAATCCGGATATAAAAGTTTGCTATCATCAAGTTTTTTCAGATTATAATGAAGCAAGGTGTTTTTTGTTGTGATTTTAGTCGTTACTCCACTTACAGTATGTGGATTACTGGTTCCGACAAAAAGCCCTAATTTATTGTGATAGAAAATATCCTGGGATGTAGGCTGACCGGCGTTTACCAGTGTACAAAGATAAGTGGCTTTTACATTTTTTTCATTTTCAAATGTACATTTATAGAGCTTTAATGTTCCGTCAACAACGGACAATAATAAAGCTGTATTTGCCTCATAAAAATAATTAATTGCTTTAAGAGCAAATGATTTATCGTTATCGTTGGGAGTTACTGTATATGTTATTTCCTCATCCTCTTTGTTACTGCTGATAGCAACCACTTTGTTATTTCCTGCGACAACAAAGAATTTTCCGTTAAAACAGCTCATACCGTTGGCATGACCTAATAAACCGTCAGTGAATGTTTTAAAGTGAGATACACCTGCGCTTGTATTCATATAATTTTTACAGTAGCCAAGAACAGCGACTTTATCTTGACTTTGTTTTATAAAATATGGAGTATTGTTTCCGTTAAAGGATACACATCCCAGATTAGTTGTTTCATAGTTGGGATCTACTTTGGTAGGTACACGGGCTCCTGCTTTAAAACCGCATGCAAAAGTATAGGTTTTACCGGAGTAGGTAATGCCTTCCAGCACAGAGAATTTATCTTCTGCGGTTCCATCAGATGTTATAACATTGGATGCAAGCACAAGGTGATTGGCTTTCATACAGATTGATTCAAGGTTGTACTGCTTATATTCACCTGTTTTATTTACATTGATGACCGAACATGGAGTGTATTTTTTACCTTTATCATCAGTAAGATGATAATCAACTACCAGAATACGGTTCTGAAGTGTTGAAAAAGTGTTATTTGTCAGGATAAATAATCCAAATGAAGTGTGATAGTAAATATCCTGAAGCCGTGTGGTATAACCAAAACCTGAGTTAGTAACTGTGAATGTACTTGCTGCTTCAGCAGCCTTCCAGTCTACAACACTGAAAGCTAATGTCCCAGCATTGCTCTTGTCAGCGTAATGCATAATGATAAATTTCTCGTTAGTTCCGTCAGCAGCAGTGATACCTAATGCGCCTTTTGGACAAATTTCATTGATACTGTACGTACCGAGCTGATTGCCTTTGGTATCCAGTTTTACGATGGTTGTAGAACCGCCGTAACCTTTATGGTCTTCTGCAAGCATATACAGATAATTTCCAATTTTGGTAAGTCCCAGAGCGAACCAGTTCAGATCTTTTTTTACGGCAGTTGCTTTTGTTGCCATGTAGTCAGTCGTTTTGAGTAATGTAGTTTTAAGACCGGTTGTCTTTACGCAATACATATCTGACCCCACAATGGCAATTCCCGCTACATTTGTTGCACTTTTATCGGGAATCAGTGCACCGTCTACGGGGGTAGCTGAAATAGTTAAAGTTGTTCCGTTAAATGTTCCTGGCATAATTTTTGCCTCCTTTAAATTTTTTGAATTTGCAAATTCACTATATAAAGATGCTGCTTTTGGTGATTTGTAAACCATAAGTGTGTATATGAGCATGATTTTTTTCTTTCATGCGGAAATCAGGTAAGAATAAAAATAAAGATTCGAGGTCAGATGATGTATGTTTAGTCCCACTTTTATATTTTCGTCATCAGCTTAATGTAAAATAATAACGGGTAAAGAAGATATAAGATGTTCTGGTACATACAATTAAGAAGAAAGGGGCATGTGCTGTGAATAGTCAAAATGATGAACCGCCTGAGATGATCAGGCGGTTTTGAAGTATCTGGATTTTTTATGAATATTTTATTTTTAATTACAGGTATAATGTGTTACAATAAATATAACCATTAAGACTACCAGGCAGGTCAGAATTTGACCTGCCTGTAAATGAATACAGAAATAAATCGGGGTCAAAAGAATCGTTAATAATTGTAACAAAATAAAATTACCGGTGTAGCAAAAATAAAATTACAGGGGAAATGCGGATGAGCGAGATGACAGATGCATATGTAAAACTGGATAAGGTTTCCAAGATATATGGAACCAAAGAAGTAAAGATCGTTGCAGTGGATGAGATCAGCTTTGAGATTGCCAAGGGAGAGTTCGTAGTGATCGTTGGTCCCAGCGGTGCGGGCAAGACAACAGTGCTGAATATTCTTGGGGGTATGGATCAGGCTACCAGCGGAGAGGTTCTGGTGGATGGCAGGAATATTGCCAGGTATAACAGCAGGCAGCTTACCGGCTATCGGAGAAATGATATTGGATTTGTATTCCAGTTCTATAATCTGGTGCCTAATCTTACAGCGCTGGAGAACGTAGAACTGGCATTGCAGATCTGTAAAAATCCGCTGGATGCCAGGGAGGTTCTGGAGGAAGTGGGACTGAAGGACAGACTGACCAATTTCCCGGCACAGCTTTCCGGTGGTGAGCAGCAGAGAGTTTCCATTGCCAGGGCACTGGCGAAGAATCCCAAGCTGTTGTTGTGTGATGAGCCTACAGGTGCACTGGACTACCAGACTGGTAAGGCAATCCTGAAGCTGTTGCAGGATATGTGCAGGGAGCGTGGAATGACAGTGATCGTCATTACCCATAACTCGGCGCTGACGCCTATGGCAGACCGTGTGATCAAGATCAAGAACGGAAAGGTTTCCAGGATGACGATGAATGACCATCCTACACCCATAGAGGAGATTGAATGGTAGGTGATGAATATGAAAGCAATGCATAAAGATTTCTGGATGGAGATACGCAAAAGTAAGGCCAGGTTTATTTCCATATTTATGATCGTTGCTTTGGGAGTTGCATTCTTTTCCGGAATACAGGCGTCGTCACCG
This sequence comes from Blautia sp. ZXY-1-C6, assembly GCF_056339875.1. NCBI lineage: Bacteria > Bacillati > Bacillota > Clostridia > Lachnospirales > Lachnospiraceae > Blautia > Blautia sp. ZXY-1-C6. The sequence continues at coordinate 3,276 of NZ_JBWJVQ010000051.1, read as the reverse complement.
GATATGCGCTTCTCAGGTGATGCCTATTATGATGAAACCAATCTTATGGATATCAAAGTAGTGGGATCTCTGGGACTGACGGAGGATGATGTAGCTGCCATCAGGAAGGTGGACGGAGTAGAGAATGCAGAGGGCGCCTATGGTACAGATGTAATGTGTGGAGAAGGCGAGAAGCAGAAGGTACTTCATGTGGAAGCTGTGGATCAAACCATGAACCGGATCTCAGTGACAGAGGGAAAAGCTCCGGAAAAAAGCGGAGAGATTTTCCTTGACTGTATTTTTGCTGAGAGCAATGGATATAAGGTGGGTGATCAGATTACCCTGAAAGAGGGCGGAGACAGCGAACTGCTGAAAAAGACAGATTACACAGTTGTAGGTTTAGGAGAGAGTCCTCTCTACATATCCTATAATCGCGGAAATTCCACTTTGGGTTCCGGTGAGGTTAATGGATTTGCCTATGTGCTCCCTGAGGATTTTGACCAGGAAGTGTATACGCAGATCTATGTGCAGGCTCATGGGGCACAGGATCTGATCAGCTATACAGATGCTTATGATTCCCTGATAGAGAGAGTGCAGGAGCAAGTGGAGGGGATTGAGGCAGAATGGTGTCAGGTCAGATATGATGAGATTGTAGAGGAAGCCAATGAGAAGCTTGCAGATGCCAGGCAGGAACTTGAAGATGGAAAGAAGGAGGCTGATGAGAAGCTTGCAGATGCCAGACAGGAACTGGAAGACGGCGAAAAGAAGTTAAAAGACGGCAAGAAGGAATATAAGGATGGCAAGAAAAAGCTTGCAGATGCCAGAAAGGAGCTGGAGGACGGAAAAGCCCGGCTTGCAGATGCAAAGAAGGAGTTAGAGGATGGCAGATCCCAGCTTGCCAGTGCGAAAGAGCAGATTGCCAGTGGCAGAGAGCAGATTGCATCTGCAAAGGAACAGCTGAATGCAGGATGGGCGGAGGTTTCAGAGAACCAGGCAAAGCTTGATGATGGAAAAGCACAGCTTGAGGATGGCAAGAATCAGTTAAGCGCCGGTGAGAAGCAGATTGCAGATGCAAAGGCGCAGCTTACCCAGAGCCAGCAGGAGCTTGACAATGGCAAGGCGCAGATTCAGTCAGGCAGAGAGCAGATTGCAGCAACCAGACAGGACTTAAATGCCAAAAAGGAAAGCTGCAATCAGGGACTTGCCCAGATTGAGCAGCAGGAGGCACAGCTTTCCGAAGGAGAGGCCCAGTTAGAGAGTGCCAGAAGTCAGCTTGCCGCGTTGCAGGAGCAGTATGAGCAGGCACAAGCTTCAGGCACATATTCCGAGGAAGACCTGGCGGCTCTGGCAGCACAGGTTTCCGCTTATCAGGAGCAGGTGGACAGTCAGGCTGCCCAGCTGGAAGCATCCAGAAACCAGATCGCAGCAGCGAGAAGTGAACTGGAGAGTGGTTTAAGCCAGGTGGAGAGCGGACTTGTCCAGCTTGATACAAAGGAAGCGGAATTAAACCAACAGGAGGCTGCACTTCCCGATGCTCAGGCAAAGATTGATGCAGGATGGAAAGAGGTGAAGGCTCAGGAGAAGAAGCTGGAGCCTGCCAGAAAAGAGATTCAGGAAAAAGAAGCCCAGCTTGAGTCAGCACAGGAACAGATCGATGCTGCAAAAGCAAAACTAAATTCCAGCCAGGCTCAGTTAGAGGAGAAAGAGGCAGAACTTGCTTCAGGAGAAGCACAGATCCGGGAGAATGAAGGGAAGCTTGCTTCCGGCGAGAAAGAGATTGCCGACAATGAACAGAAGCTGAGGGATGGAGAGAAGGAAATCTCAGAGAACGAACAGAAGCTGAAGGATTCCAGAAAGGACATCAAGAAAGCTGAGAAGGATCTGGAAGAAGGTAAAAAAGAATACGAAGACGGCAAGAGGGATGCAGAGAAAGAAATCGCAGACGGTGAGAAGAAGATTCAGGATGCCCAGGATGAGATCGATGATATCAGTATGCCGGAATGGATGGTAACGGACCGCAATGATCTGCCGGAATATTCAGATTATGGGGATAATGCAGACAGAATGAGAAGTATCGGACAGGTTTTCCCTGTTATCTTTTTCCTGGTGGCTGCACTGGTAAGTCTGACTACCATGACACGAATGGTGGAAGAACAGAGAACCCAGATCGGTACAATGAAGGCTCTGGGATACGGAAAGTATGCGATTGCATCCAAATATCTGCTGTATGCCTTTCTTGCCACTGTGGGAGGCAGTATTCTGGGAATTCTGATCGGAGAGAAGATCCTGCCTTTGGTTATTATTAATGGGTATGGCATTATGTACAAGGGCATGATGAACAATATCCAGATCCGTTATGAGTTTAAATTTGCAATGATAGCAGCAGGTGCGGCAACTGTGTGTACCGTCGGAGCCACCATTTTCTCCTGTTACAGGGCACTGGCGGAAACCCCGGCATCACTGATGCGTCCTCCTGCTCCTAAGGAGGGTAAGAGAATCCTGCTGGAACGGATCCCGCTTTTCTGGAAGCATCTGAATTTTACATGGAAATCTACACTGAGAAATCTTTTCCGATATAAAAAACGTTTCTTTATGACGATTTTCGGTATTTCGGGAAGTATGGCGCTGATGCTGGTAGGTTTTGGACTCAGGGATTCCATTATGGATATTGCCAGACGGCAGTATCAGGAGCTTCAGCATTATACAGGAACGATCATTGATGATGAGGAGGCAACGGATAAGGAGAGACAGGAGCTGGATGAGTTTTTGAAAAATAACAGTCAGATTGAGAGATATACTCATGTCCAGTTTACCAAGATGAGTGTTCCCAGAAATAAATCCAATATCAGCGTATATGTTTATGTGCCTGAGAATCTTGGGACCTTTAATAAGGATGTAACACTTCAGGACAGAAAGACAAAAGAGAAGTATAAGCTGACAGATGCAGGTACAGTGATCAGTGAGAAGACGGCAACCCTGACAGGACTGAAAGTGGGGGACACCATGACCATCACAAAGGATGGGAAAAATTATGAGACAAAGATCGCAGCAGTGACAGAGAATTACATGGGACATTATATTTATATGACAGGAAATGTCTATGAACAGACCTTCGGGGAGAAGCCGAACTATTCTGCAACTGTGTTCACGGTAAAAGAGGAGTACAAAGAATCAGAATCTGAGGTGGGAAATGAAATCCTGAAGCATCCGGCTGCGTTAAGTATCAGCTATACCAGCAGTCTGGAGGCCCAGCTTCACAGAATGCTGGGAGCATTGGATACGGTGATAATAGTGCTG
>NZ_JBWJVQ010000050.1:0-4873 GCF_056339875.1 Blautia sp. ZXY-1-C6 | reverse complement strand
TGTTTTCTGCATGTCCCGCTTCGATCACCATTTGAATCATACGCAGTACTGCCGGGTGATGGTCATTATATTTCTTGCGCAGAAGCGGATTCTGTCTGTCCATCGCCAGTGTATACTGACTCAGGTCATTGGTTCCAAGACTCAGGAAATCCACTCTTCTGGCAAGCTCCCGGCTGATCATGACTGCTGCCGGAGTCTCGATCATGATTCCTGTCTTAATATGTTTATACGGAATTCCTTTTTCATCCAGCCCGATCTTTACTTCCCGGATAATTTCTTCGATCTCATCCATTTCCTCTTCTGAGCTGATCATCGGATACATCAGCGCCAGGTTTCCATATGCACTCGCCCTGAAAATTGCCCGAAGCTGTGCCTTGAACATTCTTTTTCTGTCAAGGCAGAGACGGATTCCTCTGTTCCCCATGATCGGATTTGTCTCGTCCGGGATATTCAGATATTCTGCCTGCTTGTCTGCTCCGAGATCTGCCGTACGGATCACAGTGAGCTTTTCTCCCATGGTCTCCGCAATCTTTTTGTATGCAAGAAACAGCTCATTTTCACGAGGATAATTTTCTCTTCCAAGATACTGGAATTCACTGCGCAGAAGACCAATCCCGGCAGCTCCGTAATACAGCACACTGTTCAGGTCGTCCATATTTCCGATATTGGCATAGATTTCAATTTCTCTGCCATCTTTTGTGATATCCGGTTCTCTCCTTAATTTCAGAAGTTCTTCTCTTTCTTCTTTATCAGCCTGCCTGCGGATCTCATATTCTTTTTTTACCTCTTCATCCGGATCAATATACAAAGTTCCGGTATATCCGTCCACAATAGCCTGCCGTCCGTCCCACTCCGAATCTGTGTCAATTTCCAGCAGAGCCGGTATATTCATTGTTTTTGCCATAATGGCAGCATGAGACATGTCGGAACCATGATGGGTAACAATAGCCATCAGTTTATCCTTATCCATCTCCATCAGTTCTGTTGGCGTGATACTCTCCGTCACAACGATCACAGGCTCATCCCCAAGATCTATCCTGGGAGAGATACCTCCCAGTTCACCGATCAGGCGGTCGGAAATCTCCCGCATATTATCCAGCCGTTCTTTAATCGCAGGCTCTTCCAGAGTTCTGAAAGTCTTAAGCATCTCATCCCTTGTAGTCATTACCGCATAGGCAGAATTTACTTTTTCACTCTGTATGACACTCTCAATGGCACGTTGAAAGCTTTTTCCCTCCAGCAGATTCTTCTGTCTGAGAAAAATCTCTGCCTGGGTTCCCTGAATTATGCAGTTTTTTTCATATAAATCCTCCAGCTGTTCCATGACTCTGGTGCGCGCCTGCCGGAAAATATTCAGCTCTGTTTTCACATCTGTGATCTCGTACTGGCGCATCTGATATTCGCTTTTATGATAATACAGTATCTTACCGATGGCAATTCCGGAAAAGGCACCGGTTCCCTTGTAAACATCCATATTAACTCCTTAGTTGATTAACCCCTTAGTCGCAGGCAGCCTTAAATTCAGTCCAGTTCTTCTGATACTGTGCGTCTGCGTCCTGGCTTACATTCTGGACGATCTCGCCCTTTGTAACATCATCCGGAACTACCAGATCCGGATTTACCAGCTCATCTGCTGCTTTATTTGTGCTGTAATAGCCGATATAGTCTGTGCATTTCGCTGCAACCTCCGGCTGCATGATATAATCCATGAAAGAATATGCCGCATCTTTATCCGGCGCTTCACTTGGAATAAACATACCCATAATACCAAATCCAAGTCCTTCTTCCGGATATACCACCTTCAGATCAGGATTCTCAGCCAGAGCAGCTGTTACCTGAGAGGTATAAAGAAATGCAACACTTGCTTCTCCGTTGAGAAGTGCATTCTGTGTATTGTCATCCTGGATCAGACGTACATTCGGAGCAAGTTCCAGAAGCTTCTCTCCTGTCTTCTTGATCACGTCAACGTCCTCTTCATTCATGCTCTCGCCCATGGAAAGCTGGGTGATACCATTGATCACACGATAGTTTGCAGTCAGTGCAATGCTGTCCTCAAGAGACGGATCCCAGAGGTCTTTATATCCTTTGATATCAATATCCACCTGCTCCGGATCGTAAACGATCAGCGGAATACCTGCTCCGTAAGGAACTGTGTATTCGTCATCCGGATCATAGAACTGTCCCTGATATAATGGGTTGATATTTCCGATATTCTCCAGAGAATCCTTGTCAAGCTTCTCTGCAAGTCCTTCCTGGATCGCAGTTTCCAGAATATAGTCATCTGCGATTACAATATCATAGTCGCCGCCCTTTGCCATGGAAAGCTTCTCAAGCATGGTTTCATCTGTATCGAAGTTTGAATAAACAACTTTAACTCCTGTCTCTTTTTCAAAATCATCCAGAACTTCCTGCGGGAACATTCCCTCCCAGGTAAAAAGAACAAGTTCTTTATCATCTCCTGCATCCTTGAATCCGGTGAATGCTGTTCCTGCCATTAATGCACACATCACTACTGCAAGTACTCTTTTTTTCATAAATGATCTCCCTTCTTATGCTCTGCATTGTTGTCTGTATCAGTCACTGTCCGCCTTCCACCGTATCGGCAGACAGCGGCTATCCTTTTTTACTTTGCTTTTACTTTTGTCCAGAGTTCCGCAAATTTCTGCTTGATCTTTGGCTGCTGATAAGCAAAGATTTCGTTATTCGGGTTGGTTGTATCCGGAATATAAGAACTGATCCCGGCATAGTCCCCCTCCTTCATGGTTTCAAAAGCACTCTTCACTGTAGAAGTATACCCTACTTCTTCCGTATTGGAAAGAGCAGATTTATCACTGATCATAAAATCAATAAATTCATGGGCAAGCTGTACTTCGCTGCAGTCCTTTGTGATAACCATTGCATCATACCATCTGTTGGTTCCCTGTTCCGGTGTGAAGTAGTCCAGATTCGGGTTTTCACTGATAATGTAAGATGCATCTCCGGAGTACACAACTGCCAGCGCTTTGTTTCCTGAAATCATGTTGTCGATCACATCATCGCCTGCATAGATCGGATCCATGGTGTCACGCTGATCGATCAGCCACTGATAAGCCTCCTCGATCTCAGACTCATTTGTAGTATTCATGGAATACCCAAGTGCTTTTAATGCTATCATAAAGGAATCTCTCTCTAGAATCATACATGTAAATATTTCCTTTATATTTCGGATTACACAGAAGATTCCAGCCATCTTTCAGATCAGCCTCATCTACTACTGTCTTATCATAAAGGATTCCTACTGTTCCCCAGAAATACGGACAGGAATAACGGTTGCCCGGATCATAGCTCTGGTTCATGACATCATTCAGCAGATTTTTCTTATTCGGAATTTCTTTCCAGTCAAGTGCCTGCAGATATTCTTCTTTGATCAGTCTCTCAATCATGTAATCAGACGGGATCAGCACATCATAAGTCTCACCGCTTGAAAGCTTGGTGTACATCATCTCATTTGACTCAAAAGTCTCGTATACGATGGTACAATCATATTCTTTTTCGAAATCCTCAAGAAGAGAAAGATCCATGTACTCTCCTGCATTGTAAACTTTCAGCACATGAGTGGACTGCGCCACGAATCCCCATTTGATCAGCCCTGCCGTAACGGCAACAACCAGAACTACAGAGACAATTTTTACTGCTTTCCTGTTCAGCTTTCTGGCTTTATTCTTAAACTTCGGAAGCAGATTGGACAAAAGCAGTACCACGATGATGACTACGATCACGATGGTTGACAAAGCATTGATTGTCGGATTGATACGCTTTGTCATATTATATACAACAATAGAGATATTCTTTACACCATTTCCTGATTCACGAAATAGGAAATAACGAAATCATCAAATGACATGGTAAATGCAAGCAGTGCGCCTGCGAAAATACCCTCTTTGATCATGGGCACGATAACCTTTGTCAGAGCCTGAAAAGGTGTTGCCCCAAGGTCCATGGCAGCATTTGCCATATTCGGATCCAGAGCTCTTACCTTCGGATAAACGCTGGTAATTACATACGGGGTACAGAATGCAATATGTGCCAGCAGCATAGTCAGATATCCTTTTCGAAATCCCAGAGAAGAGAACAAGAGCATCAGGCTGATGGCAGTTACGATCTTCAGGATTCAGGATCGGGATATTATTAATATTTAAAAGCAGTTCCTTGATTACCTTCTTTGATTTGGATAAACCGATCGCTGTAATGGTTCCAAGTATTGTAGAAACAATGGTCGCAATGATCGCAATGGTAACAGATACATAAACTGCCTTAATTACTTCCCCGTTACCGAGAAGTTCCTGATACCAGCGCAGGGAAAAGCCTGTAAATCTGGTCAGTGACTTGGATGAGTTAAAGGAAAAGATCATCGTCACCAGGATTGGCAGGTAAAAGAAAGCAAGGCAGAGTACTACATATAACATTGAGAAAAATTTATTATTACGTTTCATGCCGTCCTCCCTTATTCATCTTTATCCATCTTCTTCATCAGGCTCATAAATATCAGAATGAGCACAGCCAGAATCAGAGAACATCGCACTTCCGAAGTTCCAGTCACCAACTGAGATAAACTGAGACTCGATCAGGTTACCGATCAGCATGTACTGTCCGCCTCCGAGAAGTTTCGGAATAACGAATGTAGAAATAGACAGCAGGAATACCATCATGATTCCATTAAGCACACCGGGGATGGACAATTTCCAGATAACCTTTGTAAAGGTCTGGAATTTGCCCCAGGTCATAGGCAGCCTCGATAAAGGATTTATCCATTTTGCTCAGGGATGTATGGATCGGGATGATCATAAACGGCATAAAGTTACAGACCAGACCAACCACTACGGAAAAGTCTGTA
>NZ_JBWJVQ010000049.1:0-10058 GCF_056339875.1 Blautia sp. ZXY-1-C6 | reverse complement strand
AAGACCTGTGGAATTATCTACGATCTGACCATTCGGAAGCGTCTCACCGGGACGGATCGCATTGCGGTAACGGATTTCCCATGGAGTGATACCTACTTTGTCTGCCATCATATTCAGTAGGGTTTCTGTTGCAAAACAGGTCTGGGTTACACCAAAACCGCGAAACGCTCCGGCAGGCGCATTCGTTGGTATAGTAAGCAGTTCCTTCAATCTCCGAAATTCTCATAATGATAGGGACCTGCCGCATGAGTACATGCACGTTCCAGCACAGGACCGCCAAGTGAGGCAAATGCACCTGTATCTGATGCTACTTTCGCTTTTACCCCCATGATATTGCCGTTCTCATCGCAGCCCATGGTCATATCCATATAAAACGGATGACGCTTCAGATGAACCAGCAGGGATTCTGCTCTGGTCAGTTTCATCTTCACCGGTTTCTTAGTAGCATAAGTGAGCAGCGCAGCCAGATGCTGTACTGTCATATCTTCCTTTCCGCCGAATCCGCCGCCTACAAGTGCATTCTGTACCTTTACTCTGTCCGTTCCAAGTAACAGGGAACACTCATGTAATGTCTGGTGTGCAGACTGATCTGTGGAATATACGAAAATATCTCCGTCCTCATCATACAAAGCCACTGCGCACTCAGGCTCAAGAAATGCATGTTCTGTCCATGGGGTTTCAAAATGATGACTGATCACATATTTGGAATTACGGATTGCTTCATCTGCATTTCCTCTGCTGATATGTTTATGTGCACAGATATTATTTTCTTCTTCATCAAATACCTTCGGTGCATCCTCTGCCGCTGCTTCCTCAATTGTACGAATATGAGGCAGCACTTCATATTTTACTTTGATCAGTTTCTTAGCTTTCTCAGCTGTTTCTCTGTCTTTTGCAGCAATAACGGCAATGGCATCTCCAAGATAATGTGTCAGACCCCCTACAGGTATCAGTGAATACTGATCATGTTTCAGATGTCCGATCTTATTCTCTCCCGGAATGTCCTCTGCTGTTAATACCGCTTCTACCCCGGAAAGTGCCTTTGCTGCTGCTGTATCGATCTCAAGTACACGTGCACGTGGATATTTACTTCTGAGTGCCACCCCATACAGCATTCCGTCAAAGTAAAAATCATCCGGATATTTGCCGGTTCCCAGTACTTTCTCCTCCACATCCACTCTGGATACTCTATGTCCTATATTCCAGTCCGGATCCAGATCATCCGGAATCACACCCGTCTTTAAAACTTTCGCAGCCAGCCTTACTGCATCCATAATTTTTACATAGCCCGTGCAGCGGCAATAGTTATTGCGCAGTGCATATTTAATCTCATCATCTGTGGGCTCTTTGTTCACGTCCAGAAGAGCCTTTGTACACATTACCATACCCGGAATACAGAATCCACACTGAACAGCACCTGCTTTTCCATAAGCGTAGGTATAGACTTCCCTCTCCCATTCAGTCAGTCCTTCTACTGTGATCACTGTCCTGCCATCCAGTAAATCTGTGTCCGGCACACATGCCTTGCATGTTTTTCCGTCAATTATAACTGTACAGGCTCCGCAGGCTCCTTCACTGCAGCCGTCCTTCACTGAAGTCAGATGAAGTTCATCCCTCAAAAAGCGCAGTAGTTTCTGATTTCCGGTCGGTTCGACCTTTTGTCCATTGACTGTAAATACTGCCTATATCGGACTCTCCTTTCTTTTTCCGCACGTCTGCCAATTAGGGCAGTCAGCCAGAGTTTACCTCTTTCTGTTTTTTATCTGCCTGTGATACCGCATGAATTTATTACAAAAGTAACATGCGGCCGCGATTCAGCCTGATATGCAACGCTGTCTACAGCCTTTTTCTGCTGTGGACAGAGTTAAATATTTCTTTATAAGTTATCTGATATTACAAATTTAAAATTATTTTACAGCTCTTTATTCCTGTTTTCAGACACGCTCTAGTACAGTGTTTCGTAAATAACTATATCAATCGCGTAGGATGCGGATTCGAAGAGTGCGCCGGTATAAAAACGCAGGCGTAGCGGGCTACGCTGAGGCTTTTATACCTATGCAATCGGATTCGCAGACAAGTGAGTGGTATAGTTATTTCGAAAACGATGTACTAGAGCGTGTCTGAAAAATAAAAATTGCACAAAACGCATGTTTTATTTCCCTTTTTCATGATAAAATAAAGAAAAAGGGGTGTTCACTATGTTGAGACGATATGAGTTGACTGATGAAGAATGGCTTCGCATTGAACCTTTATTACCTCCTGAAAATACTGGAAAACAAGGACGTCCAAGGAAAGACAATCGTATCATTATGAATGGAATTGTATGGCTTGCACGTAGTGGGGCACCTTGGCGCGATCTTCCTGAACGTTATGGTTCATGGAAAACTGTCTATAGCCGATTCCGAAAATGGATCGATGATGGTATCCTTGATAATATTTTCCGTATTTTAAGTCTTGAAGCAGAATTGGAAGAATTATCCATTGATGCTTCTATTATCCAGGCGCACCAGCATAGTGCCGGTGCAAAAAAAGGGGGCCTTCAAATGAAATCGGGCATAGCCGTGGAGGAGCCAGCACCAAAATCCATGCGGCAGTAGATGCCTATGGATATCCAGTTTATTTAATGATCAGTGAGGGACAGCGTAATGATATCAATTATGCAATCCCTTTGCTCGATCAAATTGAAATAAACGGAAGCAATGTGTTAGCTGACCGAGGATACGACAGTAATAAATTACTTGATTATGTGTACGCCCGCGGTGGAGAGCCAACCATTCCATCCCGAAAGGGAGCTAAATTTGAACGTCATTGTGATTGGTGGTTATACAAAGAACGCCATTTAGTAGAAAAGTATTTTCTGAAATTAAAAGCATTCCGACGAATCGCTACACGTTATGACAAATTAGCTGCAACCTACTTGGGATTTATTTGTATCGCCTCAATATTAATTTGGTTAAAATAAACAATTTAAAATGTTTTTCAGACACGCTCTAGGATCATCATTTCATGATCAGATAGCTGTAATCATCGATTACTGCACAGATCAGTCTGCGAAGACCTTCGTACAACTTATCATTTGCATCATCTGCCTTGCAGTCGGAAATCTGACCAAGGAGACGAACCTTGCACTCTTTTGTCTCCGGATTGATCACTGCAAATCCATCATTTGTGCTGTCTGCCATATCTGCCTCAGAAGCAAATAATGTAAATTTATCCTTGTACGGTGCACTTGCATATGGACAGAAGCTCTTGCAGTTGCCGCATTCGTTACACATATAATCTACATGGATCACCTGATTCATTGCCATTCCCGGAACTTTGATGGAGATGTTTGCTCTGTTTGGACATACATCTACACAATTCTCACAGACTTTATTACAGGTCAGACAGCGCTCACTTTCGCTCGCAGCGTCCTTGCTTTCTTTGAGTATTGCTTTTTTGGAGTAACAGTCTTTTTCTGTTCCCGGTACAGGCTGTCCTTTTACAATATCATGTCCAAGGATTGCTTTTGCAGCAACCTGTGCGTCGCGGATCGCTTCTACGATCGTAGCAGCTCCCCTTGCACCGTCACCGACAACGTAAACGCCTTCTGCACTTGTCTCCATTGTCTTATCATTGATGCGGGCTTTTCCGCGCTCATTGACCGCAATACCATTTGCTTCATAGAACTCAGTCGGAACTTTCTCGCCAACTGCAACGATCACTGTATCAGCCAAAACTTCTTCTGTTTCGCCCGTTTCTGTTACACCTGCACGTCCGGAAGCATCCATGCTGCCAAGTTCCATCTTCTTACAGAGCAGTTTGCCGTTTTCCAGAGATACAGGAGAAAGAAGTTCTTTGAACTCTACGCCCTCTTCCAGTACTTCCAGTAACTCATCTTCTGCTGCTGGCATATAGCGTTTGGTTCTTCTGTATACCAAGTAAACATGTTCTACACCTTCTGTACGTTTCGCAGCTCTTGCAGTATCCATGGCAGTGTTACCGCCACCGATCACAACTACGTTTTTACCCAGCGCAACCTTACCGCCAGTTGCTTTGAAATCTCTTAAGAATTTCAGAGCATTGATGGTTTCACCCTTTTCAAGCTTCAGAGTACCCGGTTTATTTGCACCTGTTGCAACGATCACTGCGTCATAACCCTGTGCTTTTAATTCCTGTACGGATTTCACTTCTGTACCTGTTTTGATCTCCACACCCATCTTCTGGATGAAGGAAACATCTTTATCGATTGCATCATCAGAGATACGGAATCCCGGGATCACATAACGGATCACGCCGCCGGCTTTCTCTTCTTTCTCAAATACTGTTACAGAAGCACCTGCTCTTGCAAGGAAGTATGCAGAAGCAATACCTGCAGGACCTGCACCTACAACAGCTACTTTCTTACCGTCTGCTGTGCCTGCTTTGATCTCATCGATCACTGTATCATATCCGTTTTGTGCTGCGATGAGCTTAGTGTTGCGGATATTTACAGGTTCTTCATAGAAGTTACGTGTACATTTGTACATACAGTTGTGCGCACAGAGAGTACCTGTGATAAATGGAAGTGCATTTTTCTCAAGGATAACTCTTAATGCCTGTGCATAATCGCCTTCTCCTGCCAGCTTCACATAGGTTGTGATATCCTGGTGGATCGGACATCCTTCTTCGCATGGAGCAAAGAAACAGTCAAGGAGCGGAACCTCTGAATCAGTTTTTCTCTTAGGAAGCGGTTTGATGCTCTTTACATGGTGAGTATCTTTTTTCGCATCCTCGGCCAGCTGCTCAAGTGCAGCTACATCAATGCCTTTCCATTCTTTCACACCGTCAGCCATTACTTTCTCTGCCATCTGGGTAAATCTCTGATATCCGCCCGGCTTCAGAAGTGTAGTTGCCACTGTTACAGGCCATACACCACATCCGACGATACGGTCGATATTATAGTAATCAGCACCGCCTGAATAAGCGATACGGAGTTTTCCGTCAAATTCCCGGGAAAGTCTGGCTGCAAGAGAAATGGATAACGGGAAAAGAGATTTTCCGGACATATACATTTCTTCGCTTGGAAGTTCATTTCTTGTAACATCTACAGGGAATGTATTGGTGATCTTCACACCAAACGCAAGGTTCAATTCATCTGCAAGTGCCTGCAGTCTCTTAAACATCGGAATCGCATCTTCGTACTGTAAGTCATCTTTGAAATGGAAATCACCAAATACCATATAATCATATCCCATGTCATCCATGGTCTTTCTGGCAAATTCATATCCCAGGAGAGTCGGGTTACATTTGATAAATGTGTTCAAATGTTTCTCTTTAAACAGATGATTTGCAATGCTCTCAATCTCGTTTGGAGGACATCCATGGAGAGTAGAGATTGTTGCGGAATTACAGATATCAGACGGAATCGCCTCAATATCTTCTTTTGTAACTTTTTCAAATTTATCTACATTGTCCAATAACCACTGTTTACATTCTTTAAAGATTTCAGTATCTTTTGCTTCCATCATACTGTCAATGAAAGTATTAACCTTTGGCTCTTTGATCCCTGCAAGATCATATCCAACGGAAATATTGAACTGGAATCCGTCCTGTGCACCCAGATCAAATTCTTTGGCGATCACATGCAGGATAAACCATGCTTTAATATATTCTCCCATTGCCTGAGGAACATAAAGCTCTGTAGACCATTCACAGTTATATCCTTCATCATCTGCAAGGATACATGGTCTGTTGATACAGGCTGCAAGCTCTGCACCGTCCATCTTCTGAACTGTTTTCAGCTCAAAGAAACGTGCGCCTGCATAGTAAGAAGCAACAATGTTCTGTGTTAACTGTGTATGCGGTCCTGCAGCAGGTCCGATCGGTGTTTCCAGATTTCTCTCAAATATATTCAGCTTCCTGTCAGTTTCCGCTGCATAAGCTCTGTGCTGTCCGAAAACTGTTCCTTTTGTTTTCTTTTCTTCTAATACCCAGTTCATTAACTGTTCAAAGGGCATACAGGTCATGACTTCACTCATAATCCGATCCTCCATTATTTCATACGGTATGGCTTCTCTCCATCCGTTCTATATTTTATTTACATTTATTTTTGCCAGGCAGAAAACTTATCTTTTTTACAATTCTTTACAGATTAACCATTAATATCATCTGCAAGTTCTTTTGCAGCCTGACGGCAGTCTGCCATAACTTTTGCCTCGTCGCATACAAGGACTTCGCGGTCTTTCATCAGGACTTTACCGTTACATACAGTAGTCTGGACCATGCTTCCGTTTACACCGAACATCAGATGTCCGTTAATGTTGCTTTCATTCATTGGTGTCAGCGGATCATAATCGATCACGATCACGTCTGCTGCCGCACCCTCTTTCAGGACACCGAGCTGTTTCTTAAAGTATCTGTTTGCAATCTTTGCATTTCCTTCAAAAAGCATCTGTGGAACTTCTCCCCAGGCTGCGTTCGGGTCGCAGAGGCTGTGTTTGTGTAAAACATTTGCAACCTTCCAGGATTCCATCATATCATGAGTATATCCGTCTGTACCAAGACCTGTGAGGATTCCCTTCTGTACCATTCTCATGGTTGGAGGACATCCGCATGCATTACCCATGTTAGATTCCGGGTTATGTACAACCATGGTATCTGTATCTTTGATCAGATCCATTTCATGTTCATTCACATAGATACAGTGACCGAGTAAAGTCTTCGGTCCAAGGATGTTCCAGTCATGAAGACGGTCAACAATACGTTTGCCATGCTCTTTCAGACACTGATGGAGATCGTAAATGCCTTCTGCTACATGGATGTGATATCCAACACCTTCCGGTTTCAGTTCATTGCAGAGAGCCATTGTCTCATCAGAGATTGTAAAGGATGCATGCATACCCATCATTCCGGCGATCATATCACTGTCGTCTGCAAGTGCATGCTTGATAAAATTCACGTTCTCCATTACAGATTCTCTGGATTTCTCCATTCCGTCACGGTCAGAAATCTCATAGCAGAGGCAGGTACGCACACCTAAATCCTTCGCAGCTTCCTCGATCGCATTGAGGGAACCTGTAATATGGCCAAAACTTGCATGATGGTCAAACACTGTGGTTACACCGTTCTTGATAGAATCAATGTATGTAGCATATGCAGAAAGCTTTGTCTGCTCCAGTGTCAGATGACGGTCAACTGTCCACCATAAGCCATCCAGAATATCCAGAAATCCCTGAGGATTATATCCGTTAATGCTTAAGCCTCTTGCGAAGGAGCTGTAGATATGCTCATGGGCATTAATAAATGCCGGCATGATAACCCCACCCTTCGCATCAACAAATTCAGCATCCGGATAAACTTTCTTTACCTCTTCAGTTACCCCCACCATTACTATGGTGTTACCATCCATTGCTACAGCACCATTCTCCAGAAATGGATTGGATGCGTCCTGTGTGATCATTCTTCCATTACCAATTACCAGCATATAGTTCCTCCTTTCACTTGTCAAAAACTACCAATTCGATACTGCTTTTTACCTTTTGTTTAGGAATTATGTACTAATACTGTAACATACTTCTCCGAATAATGCAAGTAGAATTTACAAAAACTTTTTGGTTTTTCAAATTTTTTTTAGGTTTTATACTATCTCCGGTGAACAGATAAAAAAGAACGGGGCAGTCATTGATGACAATGAACAACCTCGTTCTTTTTTTGATTTTCCTGTTTTCTGATGAAGCTGATTTTATGACAAATTTTCAGGTTTGTCAACAATTTTTGTAAGATAGGAGAGTTATCCTTCCATAATCGCAGAATTAACCCTGAGCTGTTTTCGTCCATTCTTCCAGAGATTCTCATCCAGCTCCACCTCATAGCCGCCGCCATTTCTCACATGCCACTCATAAAATGGTTTCTGTATATCTGCATACTCTTCCATGATATTCATGATCGTACCGCCATGGATGACAAGTGCCGCCTCTGCCACATGGCTGCGGATACATCCGGACACAACCCTGTCAAATCCTCTCAGGTTTCTGCTTTTAAACCCTTCCCTGCTTTCTCCTCCCGGAAAAGGCAGAGTACCGTTGCTGTCAATCCATTCCTGATAGTGCGGATTACCTTCCAGCTCTTTATAGTTCTTATTTTCAAACTCTCCGAAATCACATTCTGCCAGCTCTTCAATAATATGTACCGGCTCTCCCGGAAAAAGAATCTCTGCTGTCTGCACGCATCGTTTCAGAGGACTTACATAAACCGCCTGAACCTTTGGATAATCCATCTTATGCAGAAACTCTGTTCCCTCCTGACATAACGGCTCATCCGTTGTGCCGATATATCTGGAAAGTTTATTCCCTTCTGTTTTTCCATGTCTGATCAGCCATAATTTAATCATCTTTGATCACCGTTCCAATCCCGCAGATCACGCGCGTCACCTTATGGCTGTATGCTGCCAGCTTCGTACATACACGCCCTACAGCCTCTCTGTATTTTCTGTCAAAAGCATCCACAGGTACAACCCCGTACCCTACTTCCTGAGAGACAAGGACAATATCCGGATTCTTACAGATGATTTTTTCCGCAAGATCTGACACATCCTTTCCATTCTCCAGTTCACTGCGGATATACTGCTGAAAACCAGTCACACCCTGAGCATTCATCAGTTCCTCCTCTGTGACAGAACCGCCGTCACTCCACCTTAACTGTGGATACTGTTTCCTGGCATATTCAGTCTTTCCCTGATATGCACCGCCGATTATCATTTCCATACTCTTCTCCTCAAAAATTAGAAACCACCGCCAGGATCAATGCCATCCCAACTTCACAGATACAAAGAAAGAATCCTGAAATATCCCCGGTTGTCCCGCCAAAGTACTTCATCGCAATATGATGATAATACCAGAAAATCAGCAAAGCTCCCACAAAAGCCAGACTTCCCCATACAGGCCGGATCAAAATCATTCCCGCAGCCAGAAGCACCAGATAGACGATCAGCACATTTCTCGAGAGCACATCTGAAGAATTTCTGGAAAACTCAGCAACTGTACCGTCTGCCTTTGCTTTCGGAAAGGTAATAACTCCAATCCCTGACAGACATCTGGAAACCATAAAACCAAGGCTCAGAATTCCGATCGCCCTCATATTCTCTGCACTGTTAAACAACTGACTGTAAGCGCCGTACCAGGCAATGAAATATACCGCCGCAGTAATAACGGCAAAAGCACCTGCATGGGAATCCTTAAGAATCTCCAGCCTTCTGCTTCTCTCCTGCCAGGAACTCAGGGCATCCGAAGTATCCAAAAGACCATCCACATGGATCCCGCCTGTCACAAATACCGGTACCAGCACCAGCACTGCTGTCACGAATCCCGGCTGATACCCAAACCGAAGTCCCAGATATGCCACCAGCATAGTCAGCCCGCCGATCACAGTTCCGATAAACGGAAAAAAGCAGAACATATACTTCATATTTTCCTTTGTCCAGTCAGCGCGGGGCATGGGAATCTTAGAAAACATGGCAAATGCCACCTTAAAATTATTCCATAAAGATTTCATTGATCAATTCCTCTTTTTCATATTATGGCAATCCTGTCAAATATATTATTTGCAAAGATTGCTGCAGGTATCTGCAGATTTGTGAAAGACTGGTATCCCATATATAACTTCCACCACTTCATCAGCTCTCTGCGCAGCAGCCTGATTGATTTTTCCCAGATATTCCAGATAAGAATCCATATCTCCATCAAACACAACCGCATCTGAAAAAATCTCATTTGTAACGATTACCACATGAGCAGCCTGTTCCAGCAGATTCTCAATCCCTTTTGTAACTTCCGAAACTGTCCGGTCATGGGCTCCCTGTTCTTCAAACATTTCATTTGCCACCAGATTCGACATACATTCCAGAAGCACCACACATCCGGCAGGCAGTTTCACATTTTTGAGCCCTGTATAGCACTCAACTGTCTCGAAACCTTTTCCTGCACGCATCTTTTGGTGTCTCTCGATCCTTTTATGGCTCTCTTCATCAAAAGGGTGCATGGTCGCTATATAAATCCTCTGTGCATCCCCGAAAGAAAGCACCCTGTCTTCCGCAAAAGCAG
>NZ_JBWJVQ010000048.1:0-2747 GCF_056339875.1 Blautia sp. ZXY-1-C6 | reverse complement strand
AGACCTGCTTTAATGCCGGAGAAGCAAAAAATACTTATGGCACAGGATGTTTTCTTCTGATGAATACAGGAGAGAAACCTGTCTTTTCAAAGAACGGACTGGTTACTACGATTGCGTGGGGATTGGACGGAAAGGTAACCTATGCACTGGAAGGATCAATTTTTGTTGCAGGTGCAGCTATCCAGTGGCTGCGAGATGAATTAAAGGTAATTGATTCCTCTGAAGATTCCGAGTATATGGCAAATAAAGTATCAGATACACATGGATGTTATGTTGTGCCGGCCTTTACAGGACTGGGAGCTCCCCACTGGGATCAGTATGCGAGAGGTACGATCGTAGGAATTACCCGCGGTGTGAATAAATATCATATTATCCGCGCAACGCTGGAATCTATTGCCTATCAGGTAAATGACGTACTAAATGCCATGAAAGCAGATTCAGGCATTAATCTGGCAGCATTAAAAGTTGATGGCGGAGCCAGTGCCAACAATTTCCTGATGCAGACACAAGCAGATATTATCAATGCACCGGTCAACCGTCCATGCTGTGTTGAGACAACTGCAATGGGGGCTGCTTATCTGGCAGGTCTGGCAGTAGGCTACTGGAGCAGTAAAGAAGAAGTGCGCAACAATTGGTCCATTGACCAGAAATTCTACCCGTCTATCACCGAAGAAACAAGAGAGCAAAAGATTAAAGGATGGAATAAAGCTGTGAAATATTCTTACGGATGGGCGAAGGATGAATAAAGCCATTTCAGGATATGAAATGGAATTCATATTTGCTTACATTTTATCAGCAAAGCTAAATAAAATTCAGTGTATTGACAATCTTACAGAGATAGTGGTACGGTAATACAGTAATTTCGGCAAAGGCCGATGATTTTGGAGTTTTACAAATTACATAACGAATATTGAGGTGCGAAAAAATGCAGGAAATGAAACCAATCAAAGAAGGTAAAGTACGTGAGATTTATGACAACGGTGACAGCCTGATCATGGTTGCGACAGACCGCATCAGCTGCTTTGATGTTATCCTGAACAATCAGGTAACCAAGAAGGGAACTGTACTGACTCAGATGTCCAAGTTCTGGTTTGACATGACAGAAGACATTCTGCCGAACCACATGATTTCTGTAGATGTAAAAGATATGCCTGAATTTTTCCAGCAGGAGAAATTTGACGGAAACAGCATGATGTGCCGTAAGCTTGAAATGCTGCCTATCGAGTGTATTGTTCGTGGATACATTACAGGAAGCGGCTGGGAAAGCTACAAGAAGACAGGTAAAGTCTGCGGCATTGAATTACCGGAAGGACTGAAGGAATCTGACAAGCTTCCTGAGCCGATCTATACTCCGTCCACAAAGGCTGAGATTGGCGATCATGACGAAAATATCTCCTATGAGCAGAGCATCGCTCACCTTGAGAAATATTTCCCGGGCAGAGGAGAGGAATTAGCTGCAAAACTTCGTGATAATACAATTGCACTTTATAAGAAATGTGCGGAATACGCATTAAGCAAGGGAATCATCATCGCAGATACCAAATTTGAATTTGGTCTGGATAAAGACGGAAACATGGTGATCGGTGATGAGATGCTCACACCGGACAGCTCTCGCTTCTGGCCTGCTGAAGGATATGAACCGGGACATGGCCAGCCATCCTTTGACAAACAGTTTGCACGTGACTGGCTGAAAGCAAATCCGGACAATGACTGGACACTTCCGCAGGATATTGTAGATAAGACAATCGGAAAATATCTTCAGGGTTATGAAATGCTTACAGGTAAGAAATTATAATAATTCAGAGATATAGCAGATACTGCTGTTCGAAACATTGATAAAAGTTCGGACAGCAGTATTTTTTGCTAAAATGCCACAAAAATGTGGAAATCAGATAAATTTTTTGTTACACTAAAGTGAAGAAGGTAATGGAAGAGACAGGATTGTAGTCATGGAGTGTAGTTATATTTTTGTTTCTGAGATTATGAAAATGTGTAAGGAGAAAAAGGTTTATGAAAACACTGAAAAAGTTGCTTTTTATCATAATGGCAGTTGCTGTTTTAGCTATGCCGGTATTTGGTGTACAGGCTGCGGAAAGTGATATTCCTGTTACAGAGCAGCTCGGAGTATCCCCGACGCCATCTCCGGTTCCCATAAGAGAACTGGTTACAAAGGGAAACAAGATTTACTATTATTATAAGGGAAAAATGGTTAAGAACAAATGGAAGAGATATAATGGCTATAAGTATTATTTTGGCGCAAATGGAAATGCTGTGCGGGGAGGACAGCGTATCAACAATGTAGTTTATGTTTTTGATGAGAAAGGACGTTTATTTGAGAATAAACAGAATAAAATTGTGAAATCCGGATCCAATATTTATCATATAAGGACAGAACACGGCCGTGCCAGCATTGGATATTTTATCTATAAGAATAATCTGTATTATGCGGATCCAAAAGGAAGGCTGTATCAGAAGAAATCCAGACAGAACGGCCAGCTTTATTTTACCAATTCCGGTGCTGCAAGAAAAGATTATAATGCTCTGCTGAAAATGCGTGTGATGCAGATTGTATCGTCAATCACAAATTCAGGTATGAGTCAGAGCCAGAAGCTTTATGCATGTTGGAAATATGTTGTTTACGGAGGATTTTACTATGGTGGTCCGGATTCTAACATTTACCAGAGTGGCTGGGCGCGCAGTGAGGCATTGAGGATGTTTCGTGCAGGATATGGCAACTGTTATGGATT
>NZ_JBWJVQ010000047.1:0-3494 GCF_056339875.1 Blautia sp. ZXY-1-C6 | reverse complement strand
CCGGGCAACGGCTCCTGAGTACGAAGATTGCTGTGCACTAAGGAATTTATCCAGATTTTGATTGACGAAATTGAGCTCCCGATCATTGTAGATGCAGGAATCGGACGTCCTTCTCAGGCGTGTGAAGCCATGGAGATGGGGGCATCTGCAGTTATGGCAAATACTGCGATTGCCACAGCAGGTGATGTGCAGATAATGGCTGAAGCATTTAAAAAAGCTATTGAAGCAGGACGAAGTGCATACCTTGCCGGACTGGGAAGAACCCTGGAAAAAGGTGCAAGCGCATCCTCTCCACTGACTGGTTTTCTTCATGAGTAATAAATAAAAAATCATTCTAAAATGAGATTTTTGATTATAGCAATCCTCGTAAATAATGCATTTAAGACAGTTCAGCAGCGTGCGAAAGACAAGGAAGATATCTGCAGGCGTGCTGACGCACGGCAAAGATATCTGACGCAGGATTTCACACTCTGATGGGCTGGATTAAGATGCATTATTTTAGAGGATTGCTATAACTGCGGAGTAGGTATTAATTTATAGGAAAACGAAAGTTGCCAAATGGTAATAAAGAGGAGAAAACATCAATGGAAACAACAGAAAAAAATATGGAACATGGGGAACACTTCAACGAAAGTATTGTCAATGAAGTGATTCTGGAAGATATGAAAAAGAACAGGATCGATCATATGAAATATCTTCCGGGAATGGAAGTACTGGAAGAATCAGACGTGATGGATCAGGTTATTTCTGCCATGAATGCTTACGATTATGATAAATATACAGAGGCAGATGTACGCAGGGCACTTGCTCATGATAACCGTACACCAGAGGATTTTCAGGCACTGCTGTCTCCGGCTGCATTGCCTCTTCTGGAGGAAATCGCACAGGCTGCGCAGAAAGAAACCAGGAAACATTTTGGGAACAGTGTGTATATGTTTACCCCTATTTATATTGCAAATTACTGTGAGAATTACTGTATTTACTGCGGATTTAACTGCCATAATAAGATCCGCAGAGCAAAGCTGAATGCAGAAGAGATTGATAAGGAAATGGCTGCTATCGCAAAGACAGGACTGCAGGAAATCCTGATTCTTACAGGAGAGAGCAGAGCAAAATCTGATGTAAAATATATCGGAGAAGCATGTAAGATTGCCCGGAAATATTTCAAAGTAATCGGACTTGAAGTTTATCCTATGAATTCAGATGAGTATGCACATCTCCATGAATGCGGAGCTGATTATGTAACGGTATTCCAGGAGACTTATAATTCAGATAAGTATGAAACTCTGCATCTTGCAGGGCACAAGCGTATATTTCCTTATCGTCTGAACGCACAGGAACGTGCTTTAAAGGGTGGTATGCGAGGAGTAGGATTTGCTGCACTTCTGGGACTGGATGATTTCCGTAAGGATGCTTTTGCCACCGGATATCATGCATATCTTTTGCAGAGAAAATATCCTCATGCAGAGATTGCATTTTCCTGTCCGAGACTTCGGCCGATCATCAACAATGACCGTATTAATCCTATGGATGTACATGAACCACAGCTGCTTCAGGTGGTCTGCGCCTATCGTCTGTTCATGCCATTTGCAAGCATTACAGTATCTACCAGAGAGTGTGAGCGTGTCCGCGATAACCTGGTTGGAATTGCTGCGACAAAGATTTCAGCAGGAGTCAGCACAGGAATCGGAAGTCATGTGGAGGATATCGAAGATAAAGGAGATGACCAGTTTGAGATTTCAGACGGAAGGTCTGTAGATGAAGTCTATAAGGCACTTTTGGATCATGATCTTCAGCCGGTTATGAATGATTATGTGTACCTCTAAAATGCAGAAAAATCCTTATGAAAATGTAATTGCAGTGACCAACCGCTCCCTGTGTCAGCGTCCCTTTGCAGAACAGATCGAGCGTGTATGCAGCCTTCATCCGAAGGCGGTTATTCTGAGGGAAAAGGATCTGCCGGAGGAAGAATATTCTCGTCTGGCAGAGCAGATACTGGAAATCTGTAAGAGATATCAGGTTCCCTGCATATTACATACCTATGTAAATGTAGCAGAAAAACTGCATCATCCATACATTCATCTGCCAATATTTCTGTTGGAAAAATATGAGGGAAAGCTTGGAGGTTTCCGGCAGATCGGAAGTTCGGTCCACTCCGTAGAAGATGCATTGAAAGCAGAAAGTCTGGGAGCTGATTATCTTACGGCAGGACATATTTATACAACTGACTGTAAAAAAGGACTTCCACCCAGAGGACTGGAATTTCTGGAGAATGTCTGTAAAGCAGTAAAGATTCCTGTATATGCCATAGGAGGGATACATCCGGGAACAGGACAGTTAAATGAGATTATGGAACATGGTTCAGCCGGTGGATGTATTATGTCAGATATGATGAAGATATAGTAAATAAAAAGCCGTATTTCAACAATCAAACATGTTGAAATACGGCTTTTATAAAAGCATCATTCATCAAAAATAGTAACAATTTCACCATCCAGAATACGGTTTGTATTCTTTACGGCACAGAAGTTTCCGCACATACTGCAGGTGTCTTCTTTCTCAGGTTTGGCCTCTGCGCGGTAGCGTCTTGCTTTCTCAGGATCCATGCTGAGTTTGAACATTTCTTCCCAGTCAAGACGTTTTCTCGCTTCGCTCATCTTATAATCCCATTCTGCGGCACCGGGAACTCCTTTGGCAATATCAGCAGCATGAGCAGCAATTTTGGCAGCAATAATTCCCTCTTTTACATCAGCTGCATTTGGCAGACGAAGATGTTCTGCAGGTGTTACATAGCAGAGGAAAGCAGCACCTGAATAAGCAGCAATCGCACCGCCGATTGCGGAAGTAATGTGGTCATATCCGGGAGCAACATCTGTTACAAGCGGTCCAAGTACATAGAAAGGAGCGCCATGGCAAAGAGTTTTCTGGATCTCCATATTAGCTGCGATCTGGTTCAGCGGCATGTGGCCAGGTCCCTCGATCATAACCTGAACATCCTTTTCCCATGCACGTTTGGTAAGCTCACCGAGAGTGATCAGCTCTTCAATCTGTGCAGTATCAGTTGCATCTGCAATACATCCGGGACGACATGCATCTCCCAGACTTAAAGTGATATCATACTCTCTGCAGATATCAAGAATTTCATCAAAATGTTCATAGAACGGGTTCTCTTTTCCTGTCATTTCCATCCATGCGAACATAATAGAACCACCTCTGGAAACAATGTTCATGAGACGTTTATTCTGTTTGAAACGTGCTGCGGTTGCACGATTCATACCGCAGTGGATAGTCATAAAATCCACGCCGTCTTCTGCGTGCATACGTACGATATCAATCCACTCTTCAGAAGTAATCTTGCCAAGTGCTTTGTGATAATATACTACTGCGTCGTAGATCGGAACAGTACCGATCATTGCCGGACATTCGGATGTAAGTTTGCGGCGGAAGCTTCTGGTATCTCCGTAGGAGCTGAGATCCATGATGGCTTCTGCACC
>NZ_JBWJVQ010000046.1:0-13666 GCF_056339875.1 Blautia sp. ZXY-1-C6 | reverse complement strand
GATGGTGTGACGCCTTATCGTTTGGAAATGCAGGCGAAGGTTGGAATAGGAGAAACAAAAAATCTGTATGAGTACTGGGGAGATTTATTATACCGCTCAGTGATTGATAACAGCAGGATTATAATCAATCTGGCATCGAAAGAATACTCTAAGTGCATAGAAAAATATCTGACACGACAGGATAGATACATTACGATTACATTTTGTGAGTTATCAGGAGATAAACTGGTGACAAAAGGTACATATGCTAAGATGGCCCGTGGTGAAATGGTTAGGTTCATGGCTGAAAACAGAATTGAAAATCCTGAGGATATTAAGAAATTTGATAGACTAGGCTATTCATTCCGCTCTGATTTATCATCAGATGCAGAATATGTTTTTGAACGGAAAACAGAGATAACATCTTGTTAAAAAGATACTTGTTATGGGTATTTTTTTAATAAAGTAATTCGATTTTTCTTAAAAAATCATTACCATAACGATTATGATATTATATTTAAAGGTATTTGTCCAAAATATAGAGAAAGTAAATGAATAGCATAGTTATTGAAATGAATATTATTTAAGGTTAGAGATAAATTATGAAATGAAGACAAACAAGAAAAGTAAAAATTTAATAGGTATTATACAGAGTTTCCTTATATTGATATTGGTAGTTCTTATTATTTTTATGATGATTCAGATTAGTAGGCTGCAGGGAACAGCACGCGTAATAAATTATGCCGGTCTGGTACGTGGAGCTACGCAGCGCGAAATAAAATTAGAAATTACAGGAAACCAAAATGACGGATTAATTAAATATTTGGATGATATTCTTCTTGGATTGAGATATCAGGATGGACATTATGACCTGGTAAAACTCAATGACGAAGAGTATCAGGAAAAACTGCAAATCCAGAGTGATTACTGGGATAAATTAAAAACAGAAATTGAAGCAGTAAGAAACAAGGGATACGAAAATACAGACATTGTTAATATGAGTGAAATATATTTTACGATGGCAGATGAAACTGTCTCTGCCGCAGAAAGTTATTCAGAAAAAATCGCTGTAAAGATTCGTACCATAGAGCTTTTGTCGGCACTTGATATGTTGAGTCTGGTGATATTGGTTATTATGCAGACTCTAAAGGCAATGCAGATGGCAATGCAAAACAGACTGCTGGAACAAAAAGCATTCGTAGATGCCCATACTGGACTGCCAAATAAAAATGCCTGTAATGAGCTACTTAATAAAAAAGATATAATTACAGATTCTACAGCATGCATAATGTTTGATTTAAATAATCTAAAAACTGTAAATGATACAATGGGACATTCCGCAGGAGATCAGTTGATATTGAATTTCGCAAAGCTCTTGTGCAGTGTCATTCCAGAAAAGGATTTTGTTGGAAGATATGGCGGAGATGAGTTTATAGCAGTTATTTATTATACGAGCGAGGCGGAAATTAAGGAGATATTAAAATCATTGTCAAGAGAAAAAGAGAGATTAAATAGTTGTGAAAATCAATTACCAATCGACTATGCATGCGGATGGGCATTATCCTCCGATGATATGGCGTGTACAATGCAGATGTTATTGGATGATGCAGATGCTTATATGTATAAGAATAAACAGTTATGTAAGAAATATAATTAGCACTCAGCTCAGAGTAGATGAATCTTCTTAAATATAATCGATGTATGTGACGTTTGCGGATGGGAATATGATGAAGAGGAAGGTTATCCTGAAGGTGGTATTGCACCAGGAACAAAGTGGGAGGACGTTCCAAAAGATTTTGAATGCCCATTATGTAATGTTGGAAAAGATCAGTTTTCAGAAGTTGAATAAAATTCTGATTATTTAAATACGGATAGATAAACAAAAACCCTGGTGCGTGTGAGCAACAGGGTTTTTTATTGCGATAGTTTGTGATGATATCACAGAAAATGATTTACCTTTTGCTTATAATGTAACTACAAACAAAGTAAGGAGGTAGTCTAAATGAGATTAAAAGATAAAGTTGCAATCATTACGGGTGGAAGCCGTGGTATAGGATTTGCTACAGCTGATAAATTCTTGAAGGAAGGTGCTTCAGTTGTGTTGGCAGCAAGTTCACAGGAATCGGCAGATGTTGCTGTAGATAAGTTAAAAGAAAAATATCCCAATGCAATAGTTGCTGGAATTAGTCCAAATCTGGCAAGCATGGAGTCTGTCAGAAAGGCTTTTAAAGAGGCAACTGAAAAATATGGATGTGTCGACATACTGGTAAATAATGCAGGGATTTCAGAAAACACCTCATTTATGGATTATACAGAGGAGACTTTTGATAAAGTCATGGATCTAAATGTAAAAGGAGTATTTAATACTACTCGTGTAGCAGCAGAATGTATGGTGGCAAGAGGCAAGGGGGTCATTCTCTCAACTTCTTCCATGGTGAGTATTTCGGGACAGCCAAGTGGGTTTGCTTATCCGGCATCGAAGTTTGCAGTAAACGGATTGACTGTATCATTAGCAAGAGAACTAGGACCTAAAGGTATTCGTGTTAATGCTGTTGCACCTGGGATTACAGAAACTGATATGATGAAGGCCGTGCCAAAGGAAGTTATCGAACCTATGATTGAAAGAATTCCATTGCGTCGTCTTGGACAGCCAGAAGATATTGCCAATGCGTTTGTGTTTCTTGCTTCAGATGAGGCGAGTTACATTACAGGTGTTATATTAAGTGTAGATGGTATGGCAAGAAGTTAAGTTAATGAGGTATGGTGATGTAATCACGGAAAATAAATGAAATTAAGACTATAATAAATCTACAAAAAGATAAGGAGGACTGTAAAATGTCTGCTATTAATATCAATAAAAATAATTTTCAGAACGAAGTACTGAATTCAGATAAACCCGTTCTTTTAGATTTTTGGGCATCTTGGTGTGCGCCTTGCCGCATGGTAGTACCTATTGTAGAGGAGATTGCAAGTGAGCGTAGAGATATTAAAGTTGGAAAGATTAATGTAGATGAAGAGCCTGAACTGGCAAATAAGTTCAGTATTATGAGCATTCCGACTTTAGTGGTTATGAAGAATGGGAAGATTGTACAGCAGGTTTCAGGGGCGAGACCTAAGAATGCGATTTTAGAAATGCTTTAGGGAGGTGTGCTAATGGGATTTTTTGATCTCTTTAAACAGTCGAATATTAATCAAGGCATAGAAGAATATAAAAGGACTGGTGATGCAGTTCTGCTGGATGTACGTACACCGCAGGAATATCAGGAAGGACATATACCAGAAAGTAAAAATGTGCCGTTGCAGCAACTTGACAATATTGCTTCTGTAGCGAAGAATAAGGATATCCCACTGTTTGTATACTGTTATTCCGGTTCACGAAGCCGCCAGGCAACTGGGATACTGCAACGAATGGGATATTCTAAAGTAAATAATATCGGTGGCATTGCAGCTTACTCAGGAAAGGTGGAAAAATAAGATGAAGGTAATAATTGTAGGAGGTGTAGCCGGAGGAGCTACAGCCGCAGCAAGAATACGCAGACTGAATGAGCATGCTGAAATTACTGTGTTCGAAAGATCCGGATACATATCCTATGCAAATTGTGGACTTCCATATTATATTGGAGACGTGATCACAGACCCGGAAGAACTTACACTACAGACACCAGAGAGTTTTTTTAAACGCTTCCGTATTAACATGAAAATTCATCATGAAGTTATCTCCATACATCCGGAACGTAAAACGGTTTCAGTGAAAAATTTAGAGAATGGTGATATATTTGAAGAAAAATATGATAAGCTGATCCTCTCTCCAGGTGCAAAGCCAACACAGCCGAGACTTCCCGGAGTAGGTATTGATAAACTTTTTACACTTCGTACTGTAGAAGACACTTTTCGGATAAAGGAATATATAAATAAGAATCATCCAAAATCGGCTGTATTGGCAGGTGGCGGTTTTATTGGTCTGGAACTGGCAGAAAATTTGAGGGAGCTTGGCATGGATGTTACGATTGTCCAGCGGCCTAAGCAGCTGATGAACCCTTTTGACCCGGATATGGCATCCATGATCCATAATGAAATGAGAAAGCATGGGATAAAACTGGTACTGGGCTATACGGTAGAAGGATTTAAAGAAAAAGACAACGGAGTGGAGGTCCTGTTGAAAGATAATCCATCCCTTCAGGCTGATATGGTAGTTCTGGCAATCGGAGTCACACCAGACACAGTATTAGCAAAAGAAGCCGGTCTGGAACTTGGCATCAAGGAAAGTATTGTAGTGAATGACAGAATGGAAACCTCTGTACCGGATATTTATGCTGCAGGTGATGCAGTTCAGGTAAAACATTATGTTACGGGTAATGATGCGCTGATTTCTTTGGCAGGACCAGCCAATAAACATGGCAGAATCATCGCTGATAATATTTGTGGCGGTGATAGTCGTTACCTGGGCAGTCAGGGAAGCTCCGTTATAAAAGTGTTTGATATGACAGCAGCCACTACAGGTATCAATGAAACCAATGCCAAAAAGTCAGGATTAGAGGTAGATACAGTAATTCTTTCTCCTATGAGTCATGCCGGTTACTATCCTGGTGGAAAAGTGATGACCATGAAGGTGGTTTTTGAAAAAGAGACCTATCGTTTGCTTGGCGCTCAGATTATTGGATATGAAGGAGTTGATAAACGTATTGATGTGCTGGCAACAGTAATTCATGCAGGTCTGAAGGCAACCCAGCTGAAGGATTTGGATCTCGCATATGCACCGCCTTATTCCTCTGCCAAGGATCCTGTAAATATGGCAGGATTCATGATAGACAATATAGCAAAAGGTACCTTAAAACAATGGCATCTGGAAGATATGGATAAGATTTCTAGAGATAAAAGTGTTGTGTTGCTGGATGTGAGAACTGTAGGTGAATTTAACAGGGGGCATATGGATGGATTCAAAAACATTCCTGTAGATGAACTAAGGGAACGTATCAATGAAATCGAGAAGGGAAAGCCTGTTTACCTGATATGCCAGAGTGGGCTGCGAAGTTATATTGCCAGTCGTATTCTGGAAGGAAATGGGTATGAAACATACAACTTCTCCGGCGGATTTCGCTTCTATGATGCAGTTGTCAATGACCGTGCGCTGATTGAAAAGGCATATGCATGTGGTATGGATTATTAAAAATAATCATAATATTTTTATAATTTTCTCGTAATATAAAAAGATCCCCCATTTATTAGAATGACTTTCATAATTCTGATAAATGGAGGATTCTTCTTTATATGTTACAGAAAAACGATTTTATGACCTTTGGAGTGTTTCCAGTCTTTTTGGATCAAGGATTGTAATTTTGCCGCGGGAGAGTTTGACGAGACCCTCGCCTTGAAAGTATCGAAGCATTCGAGTGATAACTTCCCTGTGGGAACCAAGATGATTAGCAATCGTCTCATGAGTGATTTTCAGCTCGTTTGTTCCTTCGATAGAGGTCTCTTCTAAAAGAAATGAAGCAACACGCTTATCCAAACTCTTCCACATGATTTGTTCAATCAGCCACATGACATCAGAAAAACGGGTGGCTATTAACTCATTGGTATAGTTTGCGACGGGAGCAGATTCCTTCATAATGCCCTTATAGATTTCAGCAGGGATGATCCAAAGATCAGTATCTTTTTCTGCTTCAATGGTTACTTCAAATTGAATGGAGCGTATGATACATGAGGCGGATAAAAGACATATATCCATATCGAACAGACGGTAAAGTGTAATCTCTCGTCCTTCATCTGAAAGTATGTAGGTTCGAAGCTGCCCGGATTTAACCAGTAATAATCCAGTGCAATCCAGGTTTCCATTGTGAATGATTGTCCCTTTTTTTACATACTGTGTGATTAAATTGTCTGAAATTATTTTTTTCTGTGTTGTATTTAAGTCATTCCATAGTGGAAAACAATTTTCGAAGTTCATAACCGTTATCTCCTTTACGAACATAGTATACTTGCTTTTTTTAGATGCGTCAAATATATAACTGGCATATGCCATAAATAGAAATAAAAAGAAGTGTAATAAAGTAAATTATCTTTTCTGTGATATTATCACTGAAGTAAGACTTTCTATGAGGTATATTAAGTTCAAACAGGAGAAGGAGTTGAAAAATATGACATCAATAAATATAAATAAAGAAAAGTTTGGACAATTAATTCATAAAGAAAAACCGGTTTTGGTTGATTTCTGGGCACCTTGGTGTGGTTATTGCCGTAGAATTGGAGCGGCTTATGAAAAAATAAGTGAAGAATACAGCGATATTCTTATTGCTGGAAAAGTAAATATTGATGAAGAACCACAGATTGCAGAAGCTGAAAAGATTGAGATAATTCCTACGCTGGTTTTATATCGAGATGGAAAGGCAATAGATTCTATTGTTGCACCTGAATCAAAAATAATGATAGAGAATTTTATTAATGAAGCATTGGAAAAATAAAAGGAGGACTGCTGTATGAATGAAAATCATGTTTACGATATGATTATCGTGGGGGGAGGACCTGGAGGGTATACTTCAGCATTATACGCAGCCAGAGCAGGATTTGATACAATTGTTTTAGAAAAATTATCTGCAGGTGGTCAGATGTCATTGACCTGGCAGATTGATAACTATCCTGGTTTTGAAAATGGAATTGACGGATTTTCATTGGCAGAGAAAATGCAAAAACAGGCGGAAAAATTTGGCGCTAAAAGTGAATATGCTGAAGTTTTTAATATGGATTTAACAGGAAAGCTTAAGAGAGTAGAAACTAGTTCGGGAATTTATATTGGGAAAACAGTAGTGATTGCTACTGGAGCAAATCCAAGAGAACTTGGTCTTGCTAAAGAAAAAGAATTGATAGGTCATGGGGTTGCTTATTGTGCCTCCTGTGATGGTATGTTTTATAAAGATAAGATTGTGGTGGTTGTTGGTGGTGGAAATTCTGCTGTATCAGATGCTGTTCTTTTAAGTCGAATTGCTAAGAAAGTCATCATTGTTCATCGAAGAGATACATTACGTGCAACGAAAATCTACCATGACCAGCTGTTGAAAACTGAAAATATAGAGTTTCGATGGAACAATACAGTAAATGAACTGATTTATGGAGAACGATTGACTGGTGTGCGGTTGAAAGATACAGTTACAGGAGAAGAAAACATTATAGAATGTAACGGCCTGTTTGTGAGTATAGGAAGAAAACCGACAACAGATTTTTTAGATAATCAGATAGAACTGGATAATAAAGGATATATTGTGGCAGGTGAAAACACTGAAACGAGTATTCCGGGTGTTTATGCTGTAGGAGATGTCAGAACAAAGTTACTTCGTCAGATAGTAACAGCAGTTGCAGATGGTGCTATGGCAGTACATATGGCAGAAAAGTATATGGATCTGACTGTAGCAATGTCGAAACCCTATCTACCGTGTTAGATTCAGATGTTTCTGTAATTTCTGTTAATGCATCTAGGTCAATAGATGTTTTATCATCTGAATAATACCATGTAATCACCAGACGGTCATTATACACATATATCTTATCTACAAAATATTCAAGCACCTGATTTCGTGTATCTTCATCGTCAAAATCTGCTTTCGCATACATTTCAAAATATTTCTTTATACTGTTTTCATCTTCAACAAGTGCCTGTTTCAACTTTTCAGTTTCAATGGCTTCTTCAATGCCCGTCTTTTTTGTTCTCTACACAAACAAAAGAGTTCAACGAAATCTTGGGGTGCTTACACCACTGGAATTCCATGAACAAAAACTAAAAAACGTTGCATAAATAACCCGGTACATAAACTGTACCGGGGAAGAAAAAATTTTCGTTATTTAATTTGTCTACTTGACGGGTAGCACACCAAAACACTAGCTTTTTCTGGCTGCAGTTTTCTAAAAAAGTGCAACCAAAAATGCAACCCACATTTGGCAACTGCCCAATGGGCAGTGCCAAGAATGTTAATTTTGGGATTTTAAATTAAGATATACATGAAAAAAGAGAACAGCTGTCGCCATTCTCTTTTCTACAAACTTGAATTTGTCAGTATCTCTTTTTGCATGTTTTGGGTATCGTTGCTTCATAACTCATATCAAGCAACATTTTGGTTTTGTCATCTGATACGCTGCCATCCAGTGCAACAGTAATCCAGCTATCCTTGCTCATGTGATACGCCGGGAAGAAGCCGGGTTCCTCTCGTAGTGTGCCAATCAGAATTGGGTCACATTTGAAATCGACCACTTTCAGCATTTCTTCGCCTTGCAGCCCCAGCTTGTTCTTTGGTACATCCATAATCAGAGCAAACCACTTCCGATTATTACAATGCCGGAACACCTCATAATTCGGATATTTGAGCCACGGATAATCTGTCTCAGCGTTATATGTCTCCATTATAAATGATTCTAATTCTGCGCGTTTCATAACCTCACCTCTACAACTTCTAGCTTTCTGCATGTTACTATATAGTTTTGATTACCTGTTCTTCTGCATTTTGGCCGAGGGATAATCTCTTCGTGGAAAAAATAATTGACCACGATAGGCGGATCGTTGAACGGGCGTTTGATGGAATCATCATCCCGGACATACAGTAGCCCTTCCTCTTGGCAAAACTGCCGCATCTGCGCATCCAGCATTGACCAGTAGCTGCGTTCTTTTTTATTGTAAATGGTATCGTACAGCGGCAGCAGGTCTGGATGTTTTTCCGTTATATAGTCAAAAATCGTTTTCTTATAACCGCCCCGCAAGTTTAGGTTTTCCAGCCAGACCAAATTACATTGATTCTTCGCCCGGTGGATGATGGAGGGCAGGTCGGTGAGGCCGGGGAAAATCGGCGAGATAAAGCAGGTGGTGCGCACACCAGCATCATGGAATGCTTTCATAGCGGCCAGCCGCCGCTCAATGCTCACTGCATTGTCCATATCAGCGCGAAAATCTTCGTCCAGTGTGTTTGATCGACCAGGATACCCGCGCATTGGGGAATGTTTTAATGAGGTCAAGGTCACGCAGCACCAGGTCAGACTTGGTAGCAATACTGAGGCTACATCCGCTGCCCTGCATCTGCTCTAAAATGGCGCGGGTGCGGCAGGCGGTTTCCTCCAGCGGCTGATATGGGTCGGTCACGTAACAGAGAAACAGTTCTTTCCCTGCATACCGCTCCGGGTGTTTGATTTCCGGCCAAAATTTAACGTCTATGAACTCTCCCCAGGGCTCCGGGTGATTGGTAAAACGCTTCATAAAAGATGCGTAGCAATATTTGCAGCCGTGGCCACAGCCCACATAAGGATTGACCGAATAATAATCACTCACAGGCAAATTGGATTTTGTGAGGACGCTTTTTACTTCAACGTTTCAGATGATTGGCTCCATTGTATGTATGCTCCTTTGATTTTGCTTATTTTTCACGGGACAGTTTCATCATATCCTTCATATCGGCAAAACCGATTGTTTGATACAGCGGCCTGCCTTTGTCTGAGGTTTCAAGATATATTTTTGAAATATGCCGCTGACGAGCCTGCTCTACAAGCCACCTGACGATTCTGTTCCCTATGCCGTGTCCGCGAAACTGCGGCCGGGTATAAATGTTCATCAGGTAGGCACATTTCCCGTTTAGATTGTCCGGTGAGGGCATCTCATGATAGAGGCATATCCCGCCGCAGCCGACGATTTCCTCCCCTACGTAGGCAAAGCAGGCAATATGTCCGCCCTGCGGCAGTTCTGTTTGATAGTAGCGGCGATTTTCCGATTCCAGCTCTGTTACAGACCGCTCCGAGGGGATGGAGAATACCTCATGCAAGACTTCCATTCGCCATTGCATCAATACATTCAGGTCCTGGATCGTGGCCTGCCGGATCTGAATCTCCATTATAATGCCCCCGCTTTCATTACCACCGGCAGTTTCGACACATCCGGCTTACCGTTGACATTCAAAGGAATCTGCTTCATCTTCACAAAGAACTCTGGGATCATAAAGGAAGTCAGATTTTCAGACAGTTCTTTTTTTACTTCCGAGACTTTCAGCTTATTGTCGGAAGGCACCACATAGGCGGTCATATAGGACAGTCCATCCTCGTCTGTAAAAGCCCGGACAATAGCCTGCTGCACATCCTTGCACCGATAGAGCCGGGACTCCACCTCGGCAAGTTCCACCCGCTTGCCGTAAATCATGATCTGGTCGTCCTTGCGGTGCAGGAATGCAATGTTGCCATCCGGCAGGATATAGCCCAAATCGCCGCTGCGGTACATGGTGCTACCGTCCGGCTGCCGCTCAAAAGCTCTGTTTTCCTCGGCATGGTCGCCAATGTAGCCCAGAGATACACCGCCGCCATAAATGCAAATTTCACCCGTCTGCCCTTTGGCAACCTCGTTGCCAGACTGATCCAGAATCCTGATTTGCGCACCTAGTACAGGATGACCGATGGGATAGGTACCGTCCTCCAGCACAGTTCCACTATTACAACGGTAATAGGAGGCGCAGACCGTTGTCTCGGAGGGGCCGTAGGTGTTGTAAACCTCTGCTTTGTTCAGCAGGTGATCCACATAAACGCCCCGCAACACATCGCCGCCGCTGATAAGCAGCCGCAGAGAGGACGGAATGACAGACAGGTGGTTCATTTCTGCCAGCAGATACGGAAAGCCGCTGATCATAGTCACATGGTGGCGTTCCACAAAAGCCATCAACGCATGGATGTCGGCCTTATCCTCGTCAGCGGGGATGGCCAGAGCGGCACCATTCAGCAGACTGGTGAACACTTCCTCCACAAAGATGTCAAAAGAACAGACGGAATATTGCAGCATGACATCACCGGGGCCGGGATGGAACTCGTTGGCAAAGGCACGGACATAATGGCAAACATTGCGGTTGGTGACACAGACACCTTTGGGCCGCCCGGTGGTACCTGACGTATACAGCACATAGGCGGGGCGTTCCGGGTCTTCGATGGCATTGCGCTTCCAGGAGGGCGTCTCCACGCCGCAGATCTCACAATCTGTATAGCGGATGGGGAAACTGCTCAGTTTGGGCGCAAAGGCGTGTTCCGTCAGCACAAAATCCACCTGTGCCTCGGTCATCATGTCATGGATGCGCCCGGTGGGAAAATCCGGCTCGGCTGGGACATATCGGCCGCCGCATTTGAGTACCGCCAGAATCGAGGCAATCATCTCGGTTCGGTGACGCATGACGATGCCGATGCTGTGTACTTCCTGCGGAAAGCTGCACGTGATCATATCCACCATGTTGGACAGCTCTCCAAAAGTCATGGTGCGGTCGTTTTCAATGATAGCTGGGGCATTTTCATGTTCTTTAACTACTTTCTGAAAAAGCGAATAAATCGTATCCATCGTTTTATCTCCTTGTCGGTTTATCTATTTAATATCCAGTGAATGCCAGCCGCTGTGCGCTTGTTGCACGCCTGATAGTGGCTGCCACTGTTCAGTACGAAGGTGGTTTCGATGCCTTTCCCGTGGCACAGTGTTTCTATCTCCTGCGTATTCTGCTGCACAACGTTCAAAATCGGATTATCGGTGGAGCTCTCCTTGTCTCCGAGAGAAAAATACAGACAGTCAGGTTTGCGCTTCATCTCATGGGAGCACACATATTCCATGATGCCCTCAAACCAGAAGGAACCTGACATACTCGCTGCGCGGGCAAACACATCCGTTTGGTAGAGAGCGTAGAGGGCGAACAGCCCGGCCAGCGAGTAACCGGCGAGGCCCCGCCAGGTGGGCGCACCGGGAAGGAGCGCTTCCGCTTCCGGCATAATTTCATCCAGAAGCAGTTTCAGGTAATCATCCGCACCCCCGGTGCAGGGCGTATCGTGTTTAGAGATCGGCCCCATATACCACGGTGTCATGTCATGATCCCATTTCAGCTCACTGACCGCCACCAGACAGAAATCTGGGCAGCCGAGCGCCATCAGGTTTTTATACACACTGTTAACGGCATTGGAAAAGGTGTTGAGATAGATAACTGGGCTGCCCGGCTTTGCGCTTGGGTATATGTCCACTCTTTTTTGTTCTATGGTTAAAGAAGTCACTTTGTTGCCTCCTCTCTTGACGATTCATTGTATAAATATTGTACGGTATCCGAAAACGAAAGCAAGTACGCAGAAAGTTCGTACATAGTATCAAACTACTGACCAAGGCTATAAACAGGAGGAATCAAGATGGATCATATCATGACATATGAGGAATATCTGCGCGATGTCAAGAAGGGAATCGTCACCGATCTGGGCAACAGCCCGGTCACGCCGCTGCTTCTGATGCTTCAGGGAAAGTGGAAAACACAGATTACCATGACGATTTGGTTTGTGTTGCTTTCCGCTGGAATTAAAACGTCAGCCTTCTAGATATCAAAATTTCGAGGCTCAATCACACTCTCTATTTTCTCGCTGTCTACGCTTAGCAACTACCATTACTGGCAGTCACCCAAGACTCGCTACTGGCGGTTGGTTAGACCTTACCAGACAGGCATTCCACCTGCTAGACTACTCGCCCTTGTCTGGGCGCACAATTCCGATTTGTTAAATTCATATCCGCATTATAGCATAAAAATAACGACACTGTATATCACTTTCGTAACATACAATGCCGTTACTTTTATTTTCTTCGATACACCAAACAAAACATATTCCTGTATACGATAATATCATATACAGAGTTCGACTTGTTCAGCTTTAGTGGGGAAAATGTAAAGTGAACTCCGCCTTTTGGCATAGGAATTGTTTTGTTAAATTAAATAATGAAAAAGAAAATAGTCATTTTGATAGAACATATTAACTATAAATAATCAGAATTTGAATAGTGAACTTTTTACACTGAAATATGTACGATTCTAATAATGACATGAACTTATGGGAACGTATTGCGGATACTTTGTGAACTTTATCCTGATACAATGATTATGCTGATGAAAGAAGGCATAGATAACTGAATACAAGAAAGAGACGAAAGCCTCAGTAGTTAAGAAAAAACTACTGGGGCTTTTTTTCGTGCCTGAATTTTTCAGCCAATAACTGCGGGCGTATCCCGGCAGGATAAAGGCGGAGCAGGCATGATTCTAAATAGAGGTCCGCCTTCTGGATTTGAAACGAGCAACAAGATTTCAAATTCAGGAGGAACGGACATGTATATTGAACACCCATATTTTTATGAAGGAAAGTATTACGCAAATATTGATGGAGAAATGATCGAAGTTACAAAAGAAGTTGCGTATGCGATGAACAATTTTTACAGAAGCAGCAAGGCAAAAAAAGTTGAGATCAAGAACGAACTGGGTGAGGTCGTGGATAAGATGCTGCGGGAGGTACCTTACAGCGGTCAGTCCATTGATGGAGAAGTCTTCATGATTGAGGATTTTCCAGATCTGAACTGTGATGTGGAGCACTGTGTACTGACAAAAATGGAACAGCAGGATATTCACAAAGTGATCAATCAGCTGAACTCAGAGGAACGCATGATTATTTATGGCATTTTCTTTGAAAACAAGACACAGACACAGATGGCGGAGATTATGGGGATTTCCAGACAGATGCTGTCATACAAGCTGAAATCCACTCTTAATAAGATGCGTGAAATGTATATGAATAAATTTTTTTAAAAATTTTTCAAAATCTTTTGCATCTGCCAAAGTCATTTGACTTTAGTAATTAGAGGAAGTTAAAGGACTTCCTAAAATGAACCATGATAACTGAA
>NZ_JBWJVQ010000045.1:0-3393 GCF_056339875.1 Blautia sp. ZXY-1-C6 | reverse complement strand
AGATCTGATCACTGGTTTTCTTGGTTCAGGGAAGACGACGTTTATCAGGAAGTATGCGCAGTATCTGATGGATGCTGGTAATAATATTGGGATTCTGGAGAATGATTACGGGGCTGTGAATGTGGATATGATGTTGCTTCAGGATCTGATGGGAGAGAACTGTGAGCTGGAGATGATCTCAGGAGGGTGTGATAAGGACTGCCACAGGAGGAGATTTAAGACGAAACTGATTGCTATGGGTATGTGCGGTTATGACCGTGTGATCGTGGAGCCGTCTGGGATTTTTGATGTGGATGAGTTCTTTGATATTCTTCATGAGGAGCCGTTAAACCGTTGGTATCAGATTGGGAATGTGATTGCAATTGTGGATTCTAAGCTGGAGCGTGATCTGTCAGAGGAGGCGGATTTCATTCTGGCTTCTGAGGTGGCAGATGCCGGATGCATTGTGATGAGCAAGAGCCAGGACGCATCACCCGAGGAAATCCAGGGTACGATTGAGCATGTGAATCAGGCGTTGGAGAAGGTTCATTGCAGCAGGAGATTTTGCTGTGAAATGGATGATGTGGATACAGTTAATATTATCCACAAGAATTGGGATGAGATGTCGAAAGAGGACTTTGACCGGATTGCATCTTGTGGATATGTGATGGCAAGCTACAGGAAACCGGAGTTTGAGGCAGAGGATGCCTTTACTTCTCTGTACTTTATGAATGTGAAGATGACTGAGAAGGAGCTGCGGGAAGCAGCTGAGAAGATTCTGTCTGATCCTGAATGCGGGCGTGTGTTCCGGATGAAGGGATTTATGAGAGTAGACAGTGACAGCGAAGACGGTTCTGGACTATCTGCATGGGCAGAGTGCGATAGACGGAAGTGGATTGAATTAAATGCTACGAAGAATGAAATTACAATCCGACCGCTTCATGTAGGACAGGAGGTCCTGATCGTGATTGGAGAAGAACTGCATGAGGAGAAAATTAAATCCTATCTGAAAATCTGAGATTTGAACGCAGGTCGCGAAGTGACTGCGTTCATGAGCAAGTAGCGAAGCGGATTGCGAGTTACTGTTCACACACCACTATCCCGCGAGGTGTTTTGGCATGAATATGCCAAAATCCCGAGACATACAAGCCAAAATTCTATTGCCGCAGGCAATCTGGAATGAATTTTGGCTACGTTACTGTGAACGGAGTGAACAGTAACGATTGCGAATGTCTGCTTTACTTTATAAAAAAGGGCACTTGAAAAATCAGGTGCCCCATTGTATAATCTACTTAGAAGATGATCGGAAGCGTGTTCCGGTTGCCCTCGGTATAATTAATGAGTAAAGAAATTAAGCATCCAACTTTGGGCGGTGGGATGCTTATTTCTTTTTATGTTGATCTATGTAAGTCAATGCCGTAAAAATTACTAACAATAAAGTAAGGACTTCCATTGTGTTCATCGGGCATCACCCTCCTTTCGTGAAACTGGAGGGCAGGGGTCGAAATTTCGCATCCGGGTCTGTTCAATTATACTTGTTCAGTATAACGTGAAAAATAGAAGATATCAAGTACTTTACGTTCTATATTATTAAAAACAAAACAGGGTATGAAGTTCATCGTAATCTGATGAAACTTCATACCCTGTTCATTTATTTTTATGGAGTTTTGTAACCGTAAGGATTATTTGGTAAACAGATCAACCAGATCCTGGCCGTCTTCGTAGCCCTGGCTCTTCAGCTCATTTACGAACCAGTCGTCTACGCCGTCTACAGCTTTCTTGAAGGAATCGATATCCATATCAGCTTTCTCTGTGAAGGTTACGCCGTTTTTGGATTCCCAGCGTTCTTTGATCTCATTATCGCTGGAACGGTTGATGTAACGTTCATACTCAACTGCCTTCTGGCCACATTCGTCAACAACTGCCTGCTGTTCTGGTGTGAGGCCGTCGTAGATATCCTGATTGATGCAGAAGAACAGACAGTCATAAATTGCATCCCACATGGAGCAGTAAGGCTGAACCTCCTGAACGCTTGCTGCGTCGATAGCAGGAAGTGGATTTTCCTCACCTTCAACCGTGTTCTGCTGAAGTGCTGTGTAAGTCTCTGACCAGTTCATGTTGGTGGCATCAGCACCCCATCTCTTGTAGCATTCCATCAGAAGGTTGGAACCTGCTACACGAACCTTCAGGTTCTTCATATCATCTACAGATTTGATTTCATGTTTGCTATTTGTGATCTCGCGGAAACCGTTTTCTGCGATACCCATGCAGTGGAGTCCGTATTCGCCAAGGATTTCTTTCAGTTTTTCACCAGCTTCGCCATCGAATTTCGCATCTGCATCGTCGTAAGAATCATAGACGAATGGAAGAGAAACAACGTTGAAACGTGGATCAAATGCAGAGTAGATCAGGTTGGAGTGCATGGAAATCTGAACCGGGTCACCATTCATCAGAGCCTGAATACCTTCGGACTGGTTGCCGTTTGTAAGCTGGTCAGCTGCATAAATATTGACTTTAACCTTTCCGCCTGTAGCTTTTTCCATCAGTTCACCGAACTTACGTCCGCCGTCAGCCCAGGTACTTGTCTCAGTAGTGGAGCAAGCGAAGTTCCAGGTTGTTTCCGGCCAGTCCAGATTACTGTAATCTTCCACTGTGTTGAAGGAGTCCTTTGTGAAAAGATCAACCAGATCCTGGGCATCGTCATAGCCCTGGCTCTTCAGTTCGTTTACAAACCAGTCATCGATACCGTCAACTGCTTCTTTGAAGGAGTCGATGTCCATGTCTTCTTTTTCTGTGATTGTTACACCGTTCTGGCTTGCCCAGCGTTCTTTGATCTCGTCATCTCCGGAACGGTTGATGTAACGCTCATATTCAACTGCTTTCTGTCCTGCCTCGTCAACAACTTCCTGCTGTTCTGGTGTGAGGCTGTTGTAGATGTCTTCGTTGATACAGAAGAACAGACAGTCATAAATTGCATCCCACATAGAGCAGTAAGGCTGAACCTCCTGAACACTTGCTGCGTCGATAGCGGGAAGTGGATTCTCCTGACCTTCAACAGTGTTCTGCTGAAGTGCTGTGTAGGTTTCAGACCAGTTCATGTTTGTGGCATCAGCACCCCATCTCTTGTAGCATTCCATCAGAAGGTTGGAACCTGCTACACGAACCTTCAGGTTCTTCATATCGTCTACAGATTTAATCTCATGTTTGCTGTTTGTGATTTCACGGAAACCGTTCTCTGCAATACCCATGCAGTGGAGTCCGTATTCACTGAGGATTTCCTTCAGCTTTGCACCTGCTTCGCCGTCGAATTTCGCATCTGCATCGTCGTAAGAATCATAGACGAACGGAAGAGAAACAACGTTGAAACGTGGGTCAAATGCAGAGTAGATCAGGTTGGAGTGCATGGAGATCTGA
>NZ_JBWJVQ010000044.1:0-6447 GCF_056339875.1 Blautia sp. ZXY-1-C6 | reverse complement strand
AAATCGCTGCGCGATGGCTTGCCAAGGCTGTGGCGCAGCTTTCTTTTTCTCAATAATAAAATAGGCAATGGCAATTCTTACCAGTATTTGATATTGTAAAGTTACCACACAAAACAATTCAATACAGAAAGACACCACTGCCTATGAAAAGAATACCATTTGACCGCTTTTCTGACAAGCGGTTTTATTATGCTAATGCACCTCCATGTAAGCAGGGTTTTTCATTAACTACTGATTTTACATGGAGGATTTTATTATGTACGAAGAAATTTTTAATCAGATTCGATCTGCTGCAAATAAACGGAATCTCAAGGATTCCACGATTCATGCATACTGTACCAGTGTTGCTCATTTTTTGAACCGCACAGCCAAGGATATAGATGCATTAACAACTGACGATGTTGATATATTCCTAACTGAAAAGAAACTTTCCGGGATTTCACCAGAAACATACAATCACTACCATTCAGGAATCCGCTTCTTTTACAAAAAAATATTGAAGAAGAATTGGGATGATGATGACATACCTCGTATGAAAAGGGACAGAAAGTTACCAACGGTGCTTACAAAAGCAGAAATATCAGCTATTCTTGATGCTACGCCAAATTTGAAGCACAAAGCTATGATTGCTACTATGTATTCAGGCGGACTTCGTGTTTCAGAAGTCACACATCTTCATTATGATGATATTTCACGCACGAACAAAACCATACACATCCGTGATGGGAAAAGTCGCTCTGATCGTTATACTTTGCTTGCAGACCGGACGCTCGAAATATTGACAGAATACTGGTTTCAATGTGGCAGACCAAGGGGGATTCTGTTCCCAAGTTCATGGACAGGGGATTATCTTACAAAAGATAGTGTCATTCAGTTTTTTCGTGAAAGCGCCGAAAGAGCAGGCATTCAGAAACATGTCTCCACACATTGTTTGCGTCATAGTTTTGCAAGTCATCTGTTTGAGTCAGGCTGCGATATAAAATACATTCAGGCTCTTTTGGGACATCGTGATCCAAAATCAACAGAAATTTATCTGCATGTAAGCAATAAAACTCTGCTTGGTATTAAAAGCCCATTTGATGAGATGGGTGGTGAATGATTATGGATAAATCATGTACGATACAGGATGTATTTGAACGGTTCTATCCTTCTTATGAAAAGAGGAGTAACCCTCCTGCTCATCACAGAAAAACGGCTTATCACATCAGAAACTGTAAAACAGGAGTTTTTGGTGTAAACATCAGTGTTTGTGAGGACTGCGGATGTATCAGTGTTCACAACAACTCCTGCAGAAGCAGATGCTGTCCCATGTGCCAGGAGTTTCCGAAAGAGAAATGGATTGATGCACAAAAAGAGAACGTATTGGATGCACCCTATTATCATGTAGTATTCACAGTTCCTGAGGAATTGAATTCCATTATTTACAGCAACCAGAAGCTGTTATATGATGCACTGTATCATGCTGCTTCAGCCACATTGAATGAATTGTCAAAAGATGCAAAGTACCTGGGAGCTGATATAGGGTATATCTGCATTCTTCATACCTGGGGTTCTGCAATGAATTATCATCCTCATATTCATACCATTGTTCTTGGAGGTGGGCTTGATGATGAAAATAAATGGAAAGAAACAGGTGGAAATTTTTTTCTCCCATATGGTGTCATCTCAAAGGTGTTCCGTGGAAAATATCTGGATGAGTTAAAAAGCCTGTGGAATGATTCTAAGCTTAAATTTCATGGTACAGCGGAGAAATATCAGAACAGCTATCGTTTTAAAGAACTTCTTGATAAGTGTTATGAAAAGAACTGGGT
Source organism: Blautia sp. ZXY-1-C6 (assembly GCF_056339875.1). Lineage (NCBI taxonomy): Bacteria > Bacillati > Bacillota > Clostridia > Lachnospirales > Lachnospiraceae > Blautia > Blautia sp. ZXY-1-C6. The sequence continues at coordinate 4,636 of NZ_JBWJVQ010000044.1, read as the reverse complement.
CACTTACTGTAAAGAAACTTTCAATGGTGCACAGTCGGTTATCAATTATCTTGGAAAATATACCCACAGGATAGCAATCAGTAATCAGCGAATTAAATCCATGAAAGACACGACAGTTACATATGCAGTAAAAGACTATAAAAACGAAGGCTGTTGGAAAGAGAAAACAATTTCAGGAGAAGAATTCATCCGTCGATTCCTGATGCATGTTCCTCCCAAACAATTTGTCAGAATCCGTCACTATGGTCTGCTATCATGTAGAAACAAGAGAAAAAAGATAACTCACTGCAGAAATCTGCTTGGATGCAAGAAATACATTTCTACATTAAAAAATCTAAATGCAATAGAAATGATAAAGGTTTTGTATCACATCGATGTATGCAAATGTTCTTCTTGCGGAGGGAATATGGTATCACCCCGCAAAGATAAATACAGTTCTTCTTTTTGTGCACATATGAGATGTTAAAATCTACAATTGCATAGAATAAATGACTTCCGCATAGGAGGTTTGTTTGTCATGCCTGAAATTGATTTCTTGAATAAAAAAACTTTTACCAAAACATCCGGTATGATAAACTTAAGGAAAAGAGCAACGATTGAATCCCCATAGCTATCGGCTAAAGGGACGCGACTTTGTTCACCAAGGTAAAATCGAAATTGATGTAAACGAAAGGGCAGTTTTTATCAGAACTCAAGGCTGCTTTTTCGTTTACACCAACTCCGATTGTTTCCTTAACAGTTTGCCGAACTGGCGAAATACAGAAAACAGCATAAGAATAATCAACAGGCAGGTAGTCTTATAACGAGACTGCCTGCCTTCTTTTATGCCTGCAAGTGCCATTTCTCAAGGGGGTGTTCAAATGAACCCCCTTTGAACACCCCTAGGGGAAACAAGGTTAAATTGTATCAAGTTCAGTGTTCCAACGAAAGCAGATCTGTGCGAGTATTATGTGAATCTGGAAGCGAATACTTTTGATACTTTTAAGGTTGAACCGTCCCTGATGACCGTCTTTGAACAGAGTCATACATGGGATGAACTGATACAGCATTTTGTGGATTCCTATGTTATGGAAACAGATAAGAAGGCGGTATCCGCTTTTTATGACCGTGATTATATTGCAGAAAGGCTGAAGGGGCTGGAAACTGAATTGTCTTTAGAGTGTCGAATCACTCTGAATGGAGAAGAACGATGGGTCCGCAATGTGATCATACGTGGAGAGATAGAGGATTCAGAATATGCCATGATTTTCTTGCGTGATATCACAGAGGCAAAGGTAGAGAGCGCACGGCATCTGCAGATGGCAGCAGATAATGCTTCCATGGAGCAGCTGATTCAGAGTATCGTACGTCTGGTTGACCGCTTTGTTGTCTGTGATCTGGAAAATGACAGATATGAGTCCTACAACCTGAATGGACAGATGATATATAAACCTCTGGGCTTTTATCATGATTTTCAGATGCAGGTTCTTGAAAGGTATAAGACACTGGAACTACTGGAAGTTATAGATATCCTGATAGCCCCGGATAATATTCGGAAAAAACTGACAAGTGAAAATGATATTTATAAGTTTGAATATTGCAGCCTGGATGAAAAGACTTATAAAATCGCTTCTTATATTCCCTTGGAATGGAAGAATGGAAAGCTGGAAAAGGTATTGCTGGCATCCATGGATGTGACACAGGAGAAGAAAGCAGAGATTGAATCCCGTCAGGCACTGAAAGAGGCTTACCGGTCCGCAGAAAATGCAAATCGTGCGAAAACAGAATTCCTTTCCAATATGTCCCATGTTTTGTTATGTTTAGATTGGTTGTATCTTATAGATGCGGCAGAGGTCGATAAGAAAGGGCGCATAAACTTATGTATATGAACTACTATGGCTATTGAATATCCGAGTATTTTACTGGGTCCCGATCAAATCGGGACTTTTCTTATGTTCCGGTTATTCGGCACCATCGTCTTCCGAGGAATGCCTCCTCTGCCAGTTGTGTAGGCTGACAATGGTACACACTCTTTAGACCGGTTTACCCTGCGGCTTTTGTTAAACTCTTTGATATCCGGCAGTTCCATTGCTGTGAGTACCGTTTTATCCCCATGGAGGCTTTCTATGTAAGTATCTACAGCATTGTGGATAGGATGGGGGAATAATCCATGTCAGGATGCAGGGATGCTGGCAGTAGATGCAGTTGGATGAGATGTTGTTTCAGCGGATATATAGCGGGTACTGATGGGTACTATGGAGCATCACATGATATTCCTGCTGCGGATAGACCGGTTGGTATCATAAGGTGGGGAGAGCTGGAGTGCTGGTGATCTATTCCGCGGAGGTGGTAGAATGTATAGGATACCAGAAAAATATTCTGGATATCTGCCCTTTTGTTGACAATCCGCATACAAAAGGATTACACTTTCATCAATAAAAAATAAAGGAGTACCACGAAATGGAATTACAAAAGGGAAGACCTGAGAATACAGATAATCGTCTGGACAAAGAAATCCGTGTCTATGATTTTTTAGACAAACTTGGAGTTCAATATCAGCGTATTGACCATGAGGCTGCTATGACTATGGAAGCCTGCGAAGAAATTGACCACGCCCTTGGCGACAACACCACGATCTGCAAAAATCTGTTCCTGTGCAATCGTCAGGAGACGGATTTTTATCTTCTTCTGATGCCTGGTGATAAACCGTTTAAGACAAAAGATCTCTCTGCGCAGATCCATTCCGCCAGATTATCTTTTGCCAAACCGGAATATATGGAGAAATATCTTGATATCACCCCTGGATCCGTCAGTGTATTGGGACTGATGAATGATTCTGAGAAGAAAGTACAGCTTCTTATTGATGAAGATGTCATGAAGGAGCCATACTTCGGCTGTCATCCCTGTATTAATACCTCGAGTCTCAAATTCACAACTGAAGATCTGATGCAGAAAATTATTCCAGCACTGGAGCATGAGCCTGTCACAGTGACTCTGCCGGTTCCGGAATAAGGAAAACACATAACCAAAGACACAGGAAAGCCCTCGGCCATAGATTTTGTCTATATCTGAGGGCTTTCTGAATATGGACTATTTTAACAACCGTAGCAAGAATTCCCTCACCTCTATAGGAAGGCCACTGAAAAAGTCTGTTTTTCGTATAAATCAACACAATAATAAAGTACGATCGAGTACAATATTAAGACACTATATATAGTATGCAAAAACAGACTTTTTCAGTGGCGTCCTATAGGTGATGGGATGAATTGCACATTCGAGCATGTCTGCTCAAATTCATAAAAAATCGCAAAAACACTTGTTCTGATACAATAAATATATTATAATAGAAAAAAGAACAATATGCTCTTGGAATTTGGACGGTCGAAATAAGCAATAAGTGAGTGTACATAATGAGTTTAGATAATAATTCTCATTCAGTGTTTTTGTTTGATTCTGGTTATGAAATATAGCAGAAAGATGCTGGACGATAAGATGTCAGAGAGAACAAAAGAAATCTTTGAAATATAGCACCTGTTGAAACAATCCATCAGTATATAGAGAGTCAGGGTGAGAAAGATAAACCGGGCAGTAAAAATAAGGATCTATCCAAATAAAGAACAGATAACCCAGATAGAGAAGACGATCGGCTGCAGTCGTTTTCTCTATAACCGGATGCTTGCGGATAAGATCCGTCATTATCAGGAAGAAAAAAAGATGCTGAAAAATACGCCGGCCGGATATAAAAAAGAATATCCATGGCTGAAAGAGGTAGATTCTCTTGCGCTGGCGAATGTACAGTTAAATCTGGAAGGGGCTTTCCGGAAATTTTTCCGGGAACCGGGAGTGGGCTTTCCGCATTATAAATCAAAAAAACATTCGCGGAAATCCTATACAACGAATATGGTAAATGGGAATATCTGTCTGCAGGACAGGTTCCTGAAACTGCCAAAGATGCAGCCGGTAAAAATAAAACTCCACCGTATGATCCCGGAGGGATGGAAGCTGAAATCAGTGACTGTGAGCAGGGAACCGTCCGGAAAATATTTTGCCAGCCTGCTGTTCGACTGTGAAAACCAAACAGCGGAGAAAAGACAGGCGGAAAAATTCCTGGGGATGGATTTTGCCATGCATGGGATGTGTGTATTTTCTACCGGTGAAAGAGCCGGATATCCCATGTTTTACCGGAATGCAGAGAAAAAGCTTGCCCGGGAACAGAGAAAACTTTCCAGATGTGAAAAGGGCAGCCGTAACTATCAGAAACAGAAGAAAAAGGTTGCTTTATATCATGAAAAGATAAAGAACCAGAGGAAGGATTTCCAGCATAAGCTCAGCCACAGCCTTGCAGAAGACTATGACGCAGTATGTGTGGAGGATCTGAACCTGAAGGGGATAGCCGGAGGCCTGCATTTCGGAAAAGGGATACAGGATAACGGATACGGTCAGTTCCTTTCCATGCTTGGATATAAGCTGGAAGAACGTGGAAAATATCTGATAAAAGTAGACAGATATTTTGCATCCAGTAAGATATGCAGCGTATGCGGACATAAGAAGAAAGAGCTGGCATTATCAGAACGGATATACCTATGCGAATGTGGAAACCGGATGGACCGGGATGTGAATGCGGCGGTCAATATTCTGGAAGAAGGAAAAAGAATAT
>NZ_JBWJVQ010000043.1:0-5381 GCF_056339875.1 Blautia sp. ZXY-1-C6 | reverse complement strand
TAGCAGAGAGGATTGCCGGCAGCTTGCAGGAAAAACTGATCTGTATGAACGAACGGATCAAATCGGGCGATACCGGGCCTGTTAAGACAAGAGAGAATCTGGTAGTGGTGGTACCGACTTATGCATGGAGAATCCCGCGTGTGGTTTCTGACTGGATCGGACAGACAGAATTTGTCGGGGCGAAGAATGTCTGGTATGTGATGAGCTGCGGAAGCGGTATTGGTGGCGCAGATATATACAATCGAAAACTGAGTGAGAAAAAAGGATTAAAACATATGGGGACGGCACAGATCATTATGCCGGAGAATTACATTGCCATGTTTAATGCTCCTGATGTGGAGAAAGCAAAGAAGATCGTTGCGGCAGCAGGTCCTGATATTGCTAAAGCTGCGTTGGCAATCAAACATGGAGAGAAGCTTCCATCAAAAAGTGGCTTCGGTGCATCTTTTTGAGAGTGGTCTGGTGAATGATATCTTCTATGTGGCATTTGTAAAGGCAAATGCATTCCGGGCGGATCAGACATGTACCGGCTGTGGCAAATGTAAAAAATTCTGTCCGTTAAACAACATAACACTAAAAAATAAAAAGCCTGTATGGGGAAAGCATTGTACGCACTGTATGGCTTGCATTTGTTATTGCCCGGCTGAGGCAATCGAATATGGCAGGAAGAGTGTTGGAAAGCCCAGATATTGTTTTGAGAATCTGGGGCTTGAGAAATATGACTATAGCAATCCTCTAAAATAATGCATCTTAATCCAGTCCATCAGAGTGTGAAATCTGCGTCAGATATCTTTGCCGTGCGTCAGCACGCCTGCAGATATCTTCCTTGTCTTTCGCACTCTGCTGAACTGTCTTAAATGCATTATTTACGAGGATTGCTATAGTTTGATATTTACGATCAATTCTCGAAAAATGTGACAGTAAAACCATCAGTTCCTATAGTTACGTCAGAAATAGTATCATTATCCCAGAGAGCATCCGTAATGACAGACTTTAAGGCTTCGTCCAGAATAAGATTAAATTCTTCTTCGATAAGTGAGAATGGAACCAATTTCTGGACTTCTGCACATTCCAGAATAAAATTAAGTATTTTTTCTTCCATGATAAATCCTCCTCGTAAAATTCCATACAGCATATATTACAATAGACAAAGCAATCTGTCCACCTTAGATTTTATTTTTGATAATTCATTATGGTACGATACAGGTGGCGGTATATGACAACCGATTAGAAATTACTTCTTCAGGAAAGCTGCCAATGGGACAAACATTCATATCGGATGTACCTTGATGGTGGAGATATATAGCTAATTATTCAGAACTTTCATAGACAAAACGGATTCCATCGTATATACTTTGAGTAGAAACGAAAAAAGAAGAGTAACTGTTCATGATAGTTTGGAGTATCTGCGTAATGAACAGCTACGGGAAAAAGGGGAACAGTTATGTTATTGGTAAAGAATGCAGAGATTTACGCACCAGAATATCTCGGTAAAAAGGATCTTTTGATTTGCGGGGGAAAGATTGAATGTATACAGGATTCCATCAGAGAATTGCCTGTGGAGTGCGAGGTGCTGGATGCAGAGGGCAAGATTCTTACTCCCGGATTTTTAGATCAACATGTACATATCACCGGAGGCGGTGGAGAGGGAAGTTTTCATACGCGGACACCGGAATTACAGATGTCGGAGCTGGTAGAGAACGGTATCACAACAGTGGTGGGACTTCTGGGTACGGATGGTATCACCAGGAGTGTGGACAATCTTTATGCGAAGACCCGGGTACTCTGTGAGGAGGGCGTGAGTGCTTATATGCTCACAGGTGCTTACGGATATCCCAGCCCGACTATCACAGGTGAAACAGACAGGGACATCGTATTCGTGAATGAGATTTTGGGTGTGAAGCTGGCGATATCTGATCACCGGGCACCTAATGTGACTGGTGATCAGTTGGTTCAGATTGCAAGTAAAGCTCGTGTGGCGGGAATGCTCAGTGGAAAGCCAGGCATTGTGGTGCTTCACATGGGAGATGACAAAGATGGTCTTGCGCCGGTATTCCGGGCATTGGAGGTGAGTTCTGTTCCTGTACGGATTTTCCGTCCCACTCATGTCAACCGGAATGAAAAGTTGCTGGAAGAGGGCTACGAATTTCTGAAGCGGGGAGGTTATATTGATCTGACCTGCGGTATGCACACTTCACCGGGAGAATGTGTTCTGGAGGCTAAAAAGCGGGGACTGCCCACAGAGCATATCACAATGAGCTCTGACGGACACGGAAGCTGGTCTAATTATGCTGAGGACGGCAGCCTTCTGGAGATAGGTGTATCTGGTGTGGATGCGCTTTATAAAGAGTTGAAATATATGGTGCAGGCCCTTGGAATGAATCTGGAGGAAGCATTGCCTTATATGACCTGTCAGGTGGCGGAGAGCCTGGATTTACAGGGAATCAAGGGAATTGTGGCAGAAGGGGCCGATGCAGATATGTTGTTGTTTGATCAGAACCTGACGCTGGATACCTATGTGGCAAGGGGAGAGATCTTTATGAAGCATGGAGAGGTACTCCGAAAAGGAACTTACGAGAAATAAAAGATAAAAAGAGGTAACTGGTCAGAAATCGAACTGCTATGAAAAGAGAATAAAAACGAAACCGGATATATGGTTTCCTGCGGGAAACTGTATATCCGGTTTTTTTGTCTGGAAATCAGGATGGCAAGGTATCAATAAAGATCTGACGTTCTGCTGGCGATATACTGTCGATGACGAGACAGGAAGCCAGAATATTGAGCATGGCCATGGGCACGGTCATGGAGTTGTAAAACAGCTTCGTAGAGGTGGGGCAAAGCAGCAAAAGTGTGCTGTGTGCTGCCGCCGGAGAAGTATCACTGTCGGTGATGGTCAGAATCGGTACACCTGATTTTGCCGCTTTTTTAGCAATATTTCCAATAGGAAAATAATAACGGGGGAAAGAGAAAAAGATTACCAGATCACCATCCGTCAGCTGTTGGATAGTCTTCTGGGTCAATTCCAGATCTGATAAATCAATCAACACAGCATTAAGGTACAGGATTTCCAGACGACCCTGCAGAAATTTACCGGGTACCAGGGAAATATCATGGGCAAAAATGTAGATATGGCTGCTTTTTCGGATTTCATCAGAAGCCTTTATCACAGATTCCAGATTGATGTTAGCAATAAAATCAGAGAAAACTGTAGCCTCTGTATTGCAGATTTCATGAAGGATCCGTTCTCGTTCGGAGGCTTCGCCTGAGATGCGCTCCGGCAGAAAAAAGGAAGAAGAGGAGGCCTGTTTAATCATTTTCTGGGTATAGTCCCGAAACTGCTCCTTTAAGTCCAGAAAGTTGGAGTACCCCAGTTTTTGACAAAAACGAAGCAAAGTCAGCTCGGAGGTACCGGTCTGATGGCTTAGCTGTGCCAGTGTAATGTAGCTGATTTCCTCCGGATTAGCAATTAGATAATCTGCGATTGTTTTCTGCTTTTTTGTCAGGGCAGGATAAAGTTTTTGAAGATGCTCTAAAATATCCATAGATATTACACGATGTCCTTTCTTTGCATGGTGCATGCAATGTTTTATATTTTTTTCATAAAAATATAAGTAAAAACTTTACAAATTTATTATAGCATGTATAATGGAAAATATAAAGTAAAGTATATACTTAACAAAAAATCGAAAGAAAATCATAGTATATATTACATGATTTTCTTTCGAAAGCAAAGGAGGAAAAAGGCTATGAAGAAACTTTTTGAGAAACACTTCGAACGGACATGGTTGATTATTTTTCTGATTATGTTTGTATTAATTATGATTCCGTTCCCGTTTTTCTACAGCGAGACGTATATTCCCGCATTTGGTGGTGTTCCACTCTATATATTCGGATGGATTGTTCACACTGCCATTACATTTGTGCTGATTATTGTTTATTATCGCATGTGTATGAAGAGAAAAGAATATCACACTTATGATGAGGAGGACAAATAAATGAATGGAGCAGCAGTAATTCAGCCAGCACCGATTCCTTTCTATACAGTTCTGGTACTTTATCTTGGAATTATGGCATTTATTGGTTGGTACGCAGGACGTAAGACGAATAATATTGGCGATTTCTTTGTATTGAGTGGAAAGGCTGGCGTGGTAGTAAGTGGTATTGCATATTTCTCAACTCAGTTTTCCATGGGAACATTTCTCGGTACACCGGGAACCATTTACGGTGTAGGCTATGCAGGAATGGCTATTTCTGTACCTGGAGCTGTGTTCTGCATGATTCTTCCGGCTCTTCTGATTGGCCGCAAGCTGATTACCCTTGGTCATAAATATGGTTTTCTGACCATGGCTGATTACTTGACAGATCGTTATCACTCCAAGAATATGAGCGGTGTTTTGGGCGTGATGATGCTCTTCTTCCTGGTTCCGATGATGGGTGCACAGATTATCGGAGCAGGCGTTATTGTACATGTATTTACCGGACTGCCTGAATGGGTAGGCGTTGTGGGAATGGGTATCATTGTCATTCTCTACTGTATGACTGGTGGTATGAAAGGTGCCATGATGACAGACGTTATCCAGGGGTCTCTGATGATTGCTACTGCAGTGGTTACTTTTATTGTATCTATAGTAATGGGTGGAGGTTTCTCCAATATTAACCATACACTTCAGAGCATGAATGAGGCTTATTTGACTTTCCCGGGTGCCAATGGTTATATGCCTTGGACTTATTATATATCCAACATTGTACTGTGGTCCTTCTTTACTATGGGACAGCCGCATCTGTTTACCAAATTCTTTGCCATGAAGGATCATAAGACTATGTTTAAAGCAATTCTTCTTGGTACTGCAGGTATGTTTTTCTCTGCGACTCTGATTGAGTGGGCCGGTGTAAATGGTATCGCTTCTATTCAGAATATCGAGAAGGCAGATCAGATTATTCCAATGATTCTGCAGAGGGGAATGAATCCATTCCTGGCTTCTATTTTCATCGCAGGTATCGTGGCAGCAGGTATGTCCACTATCGATGGTATTCTGGTCACCACCACCGGTGCTGTTACCCGTGATATTTATCAGAAGATTATCAATAAGAATGCTACAGATGAGGCTGTTATGAGCCTGTCTAAGGTAGTGACTGTAATTATCGGTATCGTTGTAATTTGCTTTGGTGTATTCCAGCCAGGCAGTATTTTTGAGATTAACCTGTTTGCATTCTCAGGAATGGCAATTTTTGTAGTGCCGATTCTGTTTGGAATTTACTGGAAGAAAGCAACAGCGAAGGGAGCAATCGCATTGGTTATAGTAGGTATTATTTCACTGTTGCTCTTTACACTGAATCCGTCTGTCAAGGCGCTGGCGATGGGCTTCCATGCATTGTTCCCG
>NZ_JBWJVQ010000042.1:0-8609 GCF_056339875.1 Blautia sp. ZXY-1-C6 | reverse complement strand
CTGTATAATCATTATATGTAGCCGGGTAGATCAGTATCTGTCTTTTTGGCATAAATTCTCCACAATCTCTAGCCATCAAAGATAATGCTGCACAAAGATTCCCTCCGGCACTATCTCCGATCAATGTAATATTTTCGGGTTTTATGTTGAGCATAAAATCTCCGGAATATAATGTTTTCGCAACGGCATAACAATCTTCCAGACCTGCCGGGAATTTATCTTCCGGTGCCAGTCGGTATTCAACTGCAACTACATATTGTCCGGTTGCATTAGCCAGCCGAGCACAAATTCTTTCATAATTATCGATACTCTCTGTAACCCAGCCGCCGCCATGTATAAACAAAAGCATCTTTTTATCTTGAATATTATGTTTCTTTTCTTCACTCTCACGAAAACTTTTTTCAGTTGGAAAGAAAATACGAATCGGGACTGCATGACTCCCGTTATATATTTTCTCATCTATTTTTTTATAAAAAATCTTCATCGGATCCAATCGTTTTAAATCCGCCATATGACGAAATGCTTCTACTTCCACACCATCAAAAGACAGAGCTTTCAAAATCTTCTTCGCTGTCTGATTAATCAATACTATATTCTCCTTATACCCGTTCTTATGTCTGTAAAAGACTACGAGCCCATTATATCATAAAGTGCTTATTAAAGTGAATTTAATATTGCAAAAAGCACCAGCCAACTGAATGACTGGTGCTTTTAACATCAATATACTTTATTTTGTATAAACTGTATTCCCTTTTGCAATTACTTCAACAAGCTGAAGTTCCTGGTCAAGAATACAAAGATCCGCATCATAGCCTTCTTCAACCTTACCTTTTCCTTTGAGCCGAAGAATATCTGCCGGATTAGATGTAATTGTAGAAATAGCTATTTCTAAAGGAATTTTTGTTTTAAATACACATTCCTTTACTTCCTTCAGAAGGCAGCTGGACTGTCCAACGCCCATTCCAAGGAATTCGCCATCACTACTGTACATCGGAAGGCTTCCCTGTCCATCAGAAGAAATTGTCATGCGGTCAGGATTTACTCCTGCATCCAGCATCCGTTTGATACCATTACATACACGTACCTCATCACAGATAGTTTCCCAATAGTCAATATCTTCATTTCCGGTAAAGTCTACTGCTCCGCCTTTCAGCGCATACTCAATCGACTTGCCAAAAAGCATCTCATTTCGATTGATATGTGTTGGCAGTATTTGAGAAGCCGGTATCTCTGTCTCATCTACCACTCGTTCAATAAGATCTAAGCATCTCGGACTGTCGCCAAGATGAACATTTACAATACCTGCTTTCCCAGAAAGAACACCGCCAAGTCTTGTATCCGCAACGACACGCGCAAATTCCTCAAAAGTCGGCTGTGAAGAACGATGATCAGAAATCGCGATTTCTCCGGTTCCAATGATTTCCTGAATCATCATAATATCTTTGACAATACTGTCCGTCAACGTGTGAACCGGAATCTGATAACTGCCTGTATAACAGTATGCAGACATTCCCTGCTCATTCAATCCTTTTGTCTTTGCAACCAGTGCACACATATCACGACCGATTCCATCCGTTCCAAGGCAACCAACAACTGTTGTTACTCCAAACTTCGTAAGTCCTTCCATAGTTGCTTCCGGAGTACGATTGGCGAATCCACCTTCACCACCGCCTCCAAGTACATGAACATGACAGTCAATGAATCCCGGAGTTAAAAGTAACCCCTCTCCATTGATCATTTCTGCCTCAGAAAGAAATCCGTCTGCGCATATAGAGCCTGCATCTTTAATCTTGACAATCTTATCATTGATTATAAGTACATCTTTTTTCCCCAGATGCTGTGGGGCATAAACATCAATATTCTGAATTAATTTCATCATAAATCACTCTCAATTATCAAATGTATGTTTTAGAATCCAATTCCAACTGCAATAAGAATTGTAATAATTGCACCAATCATTAATACACCAAGGAATTTCCACATGAATTTAATCCAGTTAGACCACTCAATCTTTGCAATTGCAAGAGATCCGATCAGACACCCTGATGTAGGAACAATCAGGTTTGTAAATGCATCGCCAAGCTGGAATGCAACTACAGCTGTCTGACGTGAAACACCTAACAGGTCTGACAGTGGAGCCATGATTGGCATTGTAATCGCAGCCTGTCCGGTTCCGGATACAACGAAGAAGTTGAATACGGACTGGAACAGATACATAAGTACTGCTGCAACTGCTCCGGAAACTCCAGACAGTGCATTTGAAATATTATACATAATTGTATTAATAACCGTAGGTGTTGTCGGATACGAATCCACCAAGAACCTGCATGATGCCCTGTGCCATAGCAACAACAAGTGCAGCACCGATCAGGTCTTTTGCTCCATCTTTGAATGATGTTGCGATATCATTCAGTTTCATATCGTTCAGTTTAAAGATAACTCCAATCACACCGGAAACAATTCCCATAATGAAGAACTGAGTAGCAATCTCTGGCATGTAGTATCCTTGAGTCATAACTCCCCAAACTACCCATACTACTGTAGCAGCCAGTGTCAGAAGAACTAAAATGTGTCCAAGACCAAATGAATGTCCTTCGTCAATTCCTGTTTTTTCATTCTGCTCACGGAAATATGCATCGGTCTTATATGCGATTGAGATTGTCGGAGTCTTTTTGATCTTTGATGCATAGAACATAGTCATTCCACAGCCGAGTGCTGTAAATACTACCCACATTACCATACGGAATCCTGCTCCGGAGAATACGTCAATACCTGCAATTCCCTGTGCAATACCTACAGAGAATGGATTCATCCATGATGAACCGAAACCAATCTGTGTTGCAACATAAGTAACAAGAACTGCAATAACTGAATCGTATCCAACTGCTACAAACAACGGACAAAGAATCATAGTAAACGGAAGTGCTTCTTCTCCCATTCCAAAAACTGCTCCACCAAGAGAAAACAATACGAAAAGTATCGGAATCAGCAGTTTTTCTGCTCCCTTTGCCTTACGGATCAATCCAATCAATCCGGATTCAATCGCTCCTGTACGGATCATGATACCGAATGCACCGCCTACTACCATAAGAAATGCGATAATCTCGATTGCAGAACTGCTTACGATTCCGTTATACATATAGTTGAAGAATCCTGTTCCACCATCTCCACTAAAGAGTGCTACTCCTTCTGTTACTACATTTCCTGCATCATCTGTCAGATACTGGAAACTTCCGTCTTTGATTACCGTACGGGTTTTCTCAACACCATTGATCATATACGAAATATCCTGTGTTTCGTAAAATCCCTTTGGTACAAGGAAAGTCAGAAGTGCAGCGACAACAACTACTAAAAAGATAATAATGTAGGTGTCAGGCACTTGAAACCCCTTGTTAAAAGACTTTAACCCTTTTCCTTCTTTTTTGCTCATTTTCGAGTTTCCCTCCCATTTTTGATATACTATATCAGTGTACCATAGAATGCCTAAAATATAACTAAAAATTTACATATTTTATCAATTTTTGTCATTTCCCTGTATTTTTATACATCAAAAGATAGGTGTTTTATTCAATCAATCACATCATTCTGAAATCTTGACAAATGTTCATAAGGTAATATCAGTCTTCCCCTGAACAGTCCGCACCCATCATTGATCAGACTGTTATCTACTGCGGAAAACATATTTACATCCAGATCTGCCAGTTCCAGCTGCAAAAGACGCATGCCCCGTTCATAGGCTTCATCGAAATAAACGCTCTCGCCTTCTGGAATAGCATCACGTCTTGCACGCTCATCCTGCTGTCTCTTCTCATATCCCAGATGATTCGCCGGACCAATTTCCGCAGTGTCATCCATTTTCTGGGTACGCAGCTGCACTTCCATGAAAGAACGGGAACTGTTATCATAAACTGTGATATGTAATGACTGATATCCTTCCCCGCTGGTTCCACAGATATAATCCCGATAATACATCTTCACATCTTCATTAAGAAGCGGCGACGTACTTTTCTTTACTCCATAGGCAGACTCCACCGTAAACCCTCGTTCTTCCAGGAACCCGGGAAGAACATTGGCAATCTCATAAAGATAGCGGATCGACGCCGTTTCCTGATCTTCTCCTGGTTTCAGATGACACTTGGGCATACACAACACAATTCTGTATGCAATAAAATCCCGAAAACAACTGAGTTTATTTTTCAGTTCCGATACAGGAGGATAGGTTCCATGTTTTGTATAATAATCGTAAATATATTCCACAATATAGCCGTTAAATTTCTCTTCTGCCCGGATCAGCGATTTGATCCTTCCTTTAAATGTAAACGCAAGAAACGGATATTCATGAGCCATATATTTATAAAATTCCCGGATCTTCTGGGACTGGGCCGTAAGGAAATCATTGTGTTCTAAAAGCTCTGTGATCTGAATCAGGAAATTCACATGCATCATATCAATTTCATTATGAGTAAGTTTCGCTTCTTTTCTCAGATCCCGGGTATATTTCTGTAAAATTTTTAAAACCGTATCTCCTGAATACAGATAATCATTTAATGTAATCATAAGTTTTTCCTCTTTTGGAGTTATAGCGTGTTTGAAGATTGTAGAAATGATTTTTCAAACACGCTATAATCTATAACCGAAATTTAGTTTTTCATTAATTTTAATGTTTTGTCAATATATCTACTGTTCTGTCAGCCTTTAACCAAACTGCTTCTTTTTCTTCATGAGTAACAAAGATCAACGTCTTTCCCTCCGTCTTTTTCAAAATATAATCAATTGTTTTTGCTCTGGTTTTTTCATCAAGACCTCTGAGAGGTTCATCCATGATCACACAGTCTGATTCAGCCAGCAATGCCCTCAGGATAGATACTCTCCTGCGCATTCCTCCGCTTAGTTCACGAACCGGTTTCTGCCAAACTTCAGTAAGCGCAACTGCTTTATACGCCTCCTCCAGTTCTCTGTCTGTTATTGTTTCTGTACATACCAGTCTTATATTAGAAGCAGCGCTCAGATTTTCACACAGACGATCTTCCTGAAATACTGCACTGAGTTTCCTGTCACTTACCCCTTCTATTTTCCCCTTATCCGGAACATCCAGTCTCAAAAGAAGCCGTATCAGTGTTGTTTTGCCACATCCGGATCTTCCTCTGATACAAGTGGTTTTCCCTTCCGGAAAAACACAGGACAAGTCTTGCAGTACCTGCTGTTCTCCGTATGCTTTACTAATATGATCTACCTTTATATCCATATCTCTTCTCCGCCTGTAACAGACCTCATAAATAATGCATTTAAGAGGATTATCATAAATCAAAATTTCCGTTATCTATGTTCTATCATATAAACTACTCTGCTTACAATTCCAAGAAAACACTTTTCAAATACAAAACTAATCACAATTATCACAATTGTCCACGCAAAAAGATCCGGAGTATTCAGATATATTTTTGCATTATACAGTTTCTCACCAATAGAACCTGAAGGTACTCCGATAACCTCTGCTGCCACTCCTGCCTTCCAGCACATTCCAAGAGAAAGCCTGCATGCTGAGAGAAAATAAGGCAGTACCTGCGATACATAAATATACCTGATCTGTCTTCTGAGATTCACACGAAATACTTTTGCCATTTCCAGTATCTTCCTGTCCGTCTGTCGTATTCCCTCAAAGATATTTGTATATATCACCGGCAGAACCATAAGAAAGGAAATAAAAACTGACAGATTTTTCGAAGGAATCCATATCAGGCACAAAATAATAAAAGATGCCACAGGTGTAGATTTGACCACTGCGATCACAGGTGCTGTCAGGATTTCCACTGTTTTTGACCAATATGCCCACACTGCCAGAAAGATTCCCAGAAGCACAGCCAGAAGAAATCCTGTCACAATGCGTACAAAACTAAATCCGACAGACTGCCAGAAATTTCCGCTGAAAATCAGTTCAAAAAGCTTTCGGACAACAGAAACAGGAGATGCCAGAAGGATCTCCTGTTTCAGATACATACTCGCAAACTGCCAGATTGCAATCCAGAAAAGCACTGCTAATATGCGAATTCCTGTATATTTCGTTCCATTGTCAGTTTTTGCTCTATCGTTTGTAATAGAATGCATCATCCGGCAACTGTCCTCCTATAATCTCAGGATTCTGATCATCCAGGGTTGCCAGATATCCTGAAAGCATGGTTTTCATCTCATCACCTTCAATAAACACAATACTGCAGTCAGGGATTGCTTTCTGTGCAACTTCTTTTGCAATAATATCATGATCTCCTATGATCTGGGCCGCAGCTTCTGTGTCACTGTTGACAAAATCTACAGATTCTTTATAAGCATCCATAAAATCATTTACTTTATCTGCATGATCCTGAACAAACTCATTGTTTGCGATCACAACTCCTGTCACAAGTTTACTTCCGTCATCCATGGAATCTTCCCACAGTTTGTTCAGATCCAGGGCAACCTTCAGCTTATCGTTTTTCATCAGCGCTGTAGTTACAAAAGGCTGCGGAAGAAGTCCGACTGCTGTCTGATCCTGCACAAGTGCGGAAACTACCTCTGCGTGCTCAGATTTAAATTCAACAGTCACATCTTTTTCAGGGTCGATTCCATTCGCTTTAAGAACAGAGTTCAGAGCATATTCCGGAGTTGCACCCTTCCCACTGGCATAAATAGTCTTTCCCTTAAGATCCTCCACAGATTTTACACTGTCTCCATTCTCCACAAGATAGAGAACACCCAACGTATTGACCTCCAGAACACTGACATCCTTATCTGTCTTCTGATACAACGTTGCTGCCAGATTTGCCGGAACAGCTGCAATATCAAGCTTGTCCTGTACTACCATCGGAACAATCTCATCCGGAGATGCAGCAATCGTAAAATCGTATCCGTCTTCATCAAGAAGCTGCGCCATTCCCATTGCTGTCGGACCTTTCAGGGCGCCTATCCGGACAGCATCCGAAGATGATCCTTCGGATGCCCATACGCTGACCTCTCCAGTGTTACCGGTCAATCCTGCACAGATACACAAAGCCATTGCACAAATCATCAATTTTCTTTTCATTTTACTCAACATCCTTTCTTTATTTAAGAATTTAAAAATCATTTACAGCAGTTCAGAAAAATAATACAAATAAGGCGCAAAACTCTGTCTTTATGTCCCTGATTTCAAATCTGCCAGTATTTTTCTTAATTTACTTCCATAATCTTTTCCTGCTGCCCAGCCGCCGCCATAAGGATTTTCCTGGATTCCCAGCCATTCCACGTAAGGCGCCGTCTCTCTTGCCACGTAATCGAAGCGTTCATCTACACATTCCTGATTCAGGGAATCTGTGGAGGCGTAGGCTTTGAGATGCTGAACCTGAGCACGTATTCCTGTTCTTACATCCGGAAATGCGATTCCTTTGACTCCACCTCCGGTTGTTCCAAGACCTGCGAAATTGAACTGGTCGATTCCCGCATCACCACCGAAACTCAGCCATCCGGTTTCCAGCATTGCCTGCGCAAAAACTACTTCACCACGTACATTCTCGGCATTTGCCTCCTCTACAATAATATTGCAAAAGGTATCTATATCAGATGCTCCGCCGCCACTGAGTTCTTCAGATGGGTAAGTGCATCCCTGACTATTGTATAATGAACACATTTCATCGACGGAAACAGTTGTTCCACCCATAATCGTGTAGTATCCATAAGTATTATCTGTCGGGTCTTCATCGGAGATAATTTCTTCTCCGTTATTTTCTGCATTTTCGAGATATTTAGGTTTGGAGATCTGTCCCTCTCCTGAATGATCAGTTTCCTGACTGTTTTTTTCTGCACTATCAGTTGTTTTAGCTATCGTGTCGTCATCTGGGGTATCTGCAGCATTGTCTGCTGCGCTGTTTTCTGTATCAGTGGACGCTGTCCCTTCACTGGCACTTACCAAAGCAGGTGCCCCGAACATCAGGGCACCTGTTATTGTCATAAGTAGCCAGAAATATTTTCCCAGCACTTTTTTCATCTTATGCGTTTACCTTTCTCATTGCAGCTTCTACCACATGACCAACCAGTACAGAAGTTGTTACACTTCCAACACCGCCAGGTACAGGTGTAATAGCATCTACGATAGGCTCTACTGCTGCGTAATCAACATCACCGCAGAGTTTGCCTTCTGCATTTACGTTGATACCTACATCGATGATTGTCTGGCCTTCTTTTACATATTCGGCACCAACAACACCGGCGCGGCCTGCTGCTACAATAATGATATCTGCTTCACGTGCTACAGACGGCATATTTACAGTTCTTGTGTGGCAGATCGTAACAGTTGCGTTCTTTTTAACCAGCATCATTGCTGCAGGTTTACCAACAACAAGGCTTCTTCCGATTACTACTGCCTTTTTGCCTGTGCAGTCGATTCCGTAATGATCAAGGATTTCCATACAAGCCTGTGGTGTACATGGCGGGAAACCAATCTTCTTGCCTGTGAATACACCGGACATGGAAAGGTCTGTCATACAGTCAACGTCTTTTTCAGGAGCAAGTGCATTCTCGATCACTGCCTGATCCAGATGTTTTGGAAGCGGACGGAATAATAATACGCCGTGAATGCTGTCATCTTTGTTTACTTTATC
>NZ_JBWJVQ010000041.1:0-4465 GCF_056339875.1 Blautia sp. ZXY-1-C6 | reverse complement strand
CTGTTCTTTCTTTACTTCAAACTCACCTTCTACTTTGGAAAGGGCGATGTTCATCTGCTTTACAAGGGCATCTTCGAAGATGTATCTGTTCTTGCCCTTGATGGCGATTTCTGCGTATTTTATTAAAAATGCGTGGAATATCATTTGTTTCTCCTTCTCTTATTTTGCTTATAATAAATTGTTTTATATAATATTAGAATTAATATTTTTCTGGATTTAATATCTGTAATTTTCAAATAGAATTCATATAAATGCTATTAACAACCTTTTCAAATATTCCTGAGCTTATCTCAGGTTCCATTCCAAATATCACTTATAACTATTATTTGTTATCTGCGTGCATAGCGTTTCAGCATCGGCAGTACTTCATTCAGAACTTCTAGGCAGTAGTCAACTTCTTCGAATGTATTCTCCTCTGAGAAGCTGATACGTACAGTGTTCTCGATCTGTGCATTGCTCATTCCCATTGCTGAAAGTGTTGCGCTTGGTTTTCTCTTATGGCTGGAGCATGCGCTTCCTGCTGATACGTAAATGTTTCTGTCCTCTAAGGTATGAAGCAATACCTCGCTTCTGATTCCCAGAAAGCTGACGCTTAAGATATGCGGTGCGCCTTCTCTGACAGGCATTCCGTTGATTACTACATCGTCAATCTTAGAAAGTCCTTCTGCCATGCGTTCTTTGAGCTGGTAAAGATGCTCTACTTTCTCGTCAAAGTTCTGGTACATCATCTTCGCTGCAACACCAAGTCCTGCGATTCCCGGTACATTGTCTGTTCCGGAACGCATGCCATTCTGCTGGCCGCCGCCGAGAATCAGAGGCTGCACTTTTGCCTTGCTGTTGATGTACAGGAATCCAACTCCTTTTGGTCCATGGATCTTATGTGAGCTGACAGACAGAAGATGGATATTCCATTTCTTCGGATAAATACGATATTTACCGAATGCCTGGATCGCATCTACATGATACAGCGCCTTCGGACACTTCTCCTGGATCATTGCACCGATTTTCTCTACAGGCATAACCGCACCGGTCTCATTATTTACCATCATTGTAGATACGAGAATGGTATCCGGCCTTAATGCTTTCTCCAATGCGTCAAGTTTTACTACTCCATGCCCGTCTACAGGAAGAATGGTCACTTCAAATCCCTGTTCCTGCAAAAAAGCTACTGGCTGGCTGACTGCAGCATGCTCTATTGCAGTTGTGATAATGTGATTACCGCTTCGTTTGTTGGCAAGCGCACCACCGATCAGAGCCAGGTTGTTTGACTCTGTTCCGCCGGAAGTGAACAGGATTTCTTTTTCTGTTACTTTCAGTATCTGTGCCAACGTTCTGGCAGATTCTTTGACATACCCTTCTGCGTCTACACCTTTCTGATGCATGGCAGATGGATTTCCAAAATCTTCCATCATTGTTTTTACCACGATGTCCTTTACTTCTTCAAAGCAACGGGTCGTGGCTGAATTATCAAAATATGCTTCCATTTTTGTTCTCTCTTGTTTCTATTATTCATTTTCCAACTGGAACATCAGAACTGAAAGAATCGCAAGTCCTGCTGTCTCAGTTCTGAGGATTCGTCTTCCAAGTGTAATCGCATGGGCACCTGCTTCCAGTGCCTTTGCTACCTCTTCTTCCTCGAATCCACCCTCCGGTCCGATAAAGATACCGACAGACTGTCCAGGCTTAATCTCGCTGAGGATTTCTCTGGTTTCTTTCATTCCTTTGGCAAGTTCGTACGGGATCAGTTTTACATCTAACTGTTTCGCAAATTCCAGTGCCTGTTTGTAGGTCATTACTTCATGAATCTCCGGGATCAGCATTCGCTTGGACTGCTTTGCTGCACTCTCCGCGATCTGCTGCCAGCGAACCACCTTCTTTGCCGCCTTCTTAGCATCCAGCTTCACCACACATCGCTTTGTCTCTACCGGAATTACGGAAAAAGCTCCCAGCTCCACTGCTTTCTGGATGATCAGTTCCATCTTGTCTGCTTTCGGCAGTCCCTGAAAAAGATAAAGCTTATTGGGCAGCTCATATTCCGGCTCCTGTGCATAAAGGATGTGCAGCAGAACCTCATCCTCTCCCAGTTCTTCAATCTGACAGTGGTATTCTTTATCTCCTCCGTCACTGATCCACACATCCTCCCCACATTTCATGCGGAGAACGTTTTTAATATGATTTACATCCGTCCCATTGATGTGGATACGGTGTGCCTCTTCCTCAATCTGATAAGGCTCCACGAAAAAACGCTGCATAGGATCAGTCCTTTCTTGCTGTTACGGAAACCCACTCGCCCTGATGTGTCACTTCTACGACCGTCAGGCCTGCTGCTTTTACTGCCTCCACTACAACTTCTTCTTTCACATCAAGAATACCGGAAGTAATGTAGTAAGCGCCTTTTTTCATCTGGTTTACAATTACCGGTGTCAGAGGGATCAGAACATCTGCAAGGATATTTGCTGTTACGATATCATATTTTTCATATCCTGCCTGATCCTGAATCGCTTTATCGTCAATGATGTTTCCGATCACCATATCAAAAGTTTCATCCACGATCTGGTTTGCTTCTTTATTCTCTGCAACTGCAGGAACTGCACATGGATCAAGGTCTGTTCCCAGTACATGTTTCGCACCAAGTTTCAGGGCAACGATACCAAGGATACCGCTTCCGGTTCCTACGTCAAGCATCTCTGTATCCGGTGTTACATATTTCTTTAACTGGCGAATCACAAGCTGAGTAGTCTCATGCATACCTGTACCGAAGGCTGTACCCGGATCAATGTGGAGGATCATCTTGTCTTTATCCTCTGCTTTTACTTCTTCCCATGACGGTACGATAAGGATATCATCTACATAGAACTGGTGGAAATACTGTTTCCAGTTATTAATCCAGTCCTTGTCCTCTGTCTGAGATTCTTCAATGGTAGCTTCCCCGATGTCCATAAAATTCTTCAGGTCATCTAATGCTTCACGAACATCTTTCAGGATTGCTTCTTTGTCTGCATCTTCTTCCAGATAAAAATTCAGATAGGCAATGCCGTCATCTGCTGGTCCTTCCGGCATAATATCTACAAACATCTGAGCCTTGTCTTCCTCAGTCAGAGGCTGTTTGTCCTGAATTTCCACGCCTTCAATGCCGACTTCTGCAAGTGTGCTGATAACGATATCTTCTGCTTCTGTTTTCGTTTTTACTGTAAAACGGTTCCACTTCATGTAATTGTCTCCATTTCTTTATGTTATATAATTAACTATTATCATCCCAAAATATGTCTGGCCCATTCTCTGTTACTCTGCAGCTATTCCCATAATGTAGCATCTCACCACATCCAGTCAATTCTTATTTACCCACCGACTGCATGCTTCACTTATTTTTTCAAAAAAATGTCTGAATATCTCGTGGCGGTTTCCTTTGCTGTAAAATCTCCACGCCAATTCTACCAGTGCAACTCCGGCAATGGCATCCACCAGATAATGCTGTTTAAGCACCTGGGTAGAAATAATGATCAGTATTGCAAAAATCAGTGAAAAATGCTGATACCATTTTGGAATATTCTCTGATTTACTGACTCCGCGCCAGCTCAGCCAGCTTACATAACAATGGATTGACGGAAATAAGTTAGACGGACTGTTTCCACCATCCATAAGATAAACAAACTTAAGCATCTGCTGAGACCATGTAGTTCCTGCAATTTCAGGTCTGACATTGGTAGTTGGCAAAACCAGAAAAATAATAAAACATGTAATATGAACAGTCAGATCAGTTGCCACAAACCGATAAAATCCATCTTTTCCTCTCTGTGCAGCCAGAATATAATTCACTGCCCAAAAAGGAAATGCCAGAATATAAATCCAGATAAACTGTGGTATTAACGGCACTGCCCTGTCCAGTGACATGGTAAAATCAAAATGATATCTGTCTGCTGTCAGTACTCCGCTTCCCCAGTAAATAAGACAGTTTAATACAAAAATGCTTATCAGCGGCAAAATTACCCATACAGGGAGATACTTCTCCCGAAAAGCTGCGATCTTCTCTGTTTTTGTCAAATATCTCTCCATTTCTCAGGAAACTTTTATTCCTGTCTGTTCATCTGATTTTTACCGTTACTCTTCAATATACACGACTATACAAAAAAAGAAAAGAGGGTAAACCTCTTTTCTTTAATTTTCTTTTATAATTAATCCTCAAAAGTCTCTTTTAATTTATCCATGAAACTCTTTTTCTTCTTTTCCGGTTTTTCAAAATCATCAGAATCTTTTGATTTCGGACGGTTACCACACGCCTCATCGAATTTGCGCAGTGCTTCTTTTGCTTCTTCGTTGAGGTTTGTAGGAACCTGCACAACGAAAGTCACATAATGATCGCCACGTACATTCTTGTTTCTCAAGATGACGGTACACCTTTTCCCTTCAGACGGATCCTTGTGTCTGTCTGAGTTCCGGGTTTCACTTCATATTCAACCTCTCCATC
>NZ_JBWJVQ010000040.1:0-2440 GCF_056339875.1 Blautia sp. ZXY-1-C6 | reverse complement strand
AAACAAATCCATGTTTTCAAATTTGCTCTGTTCCGGCATGGGTCAGCTCCTTTCCAAGTCCTGTGACTTCTGCTTTGCGTTTTTCTTCTGTGCCTTTTCCTTGTCGGCTCTAAGCTGCGCCCGGATAGAGGGTTTCTTTTCCGGCTTCGCTCCCTTGCCGCGCTCCTTGTCGGCTTTGACAGCGTTAGCCAGGTCAACAAGGGAAATCTGCTCGCCCGCCTTTACCTTTGCTTCCAGTTCGTCAACGGTGGGGGTGTTGTTGATGATACCGTCAATCATGTTCCCGTTCTGCTCTGTGGTCTGCTCGGCGGTTTTCAAGGGATTGTCCCGCTGCGCCTGTTCTGCGGCAACGGCAAACGCCCGCGTCCCATTCCCCATAATCAGATACTTTCCGTCGTCCGACTGGTGGTGAAAGCCATATCCGGCGGCTTCTATCTGCTCCCGGCTCATGGCGGTCACATGGAAAGTCCCCCTCGGTGTCTTGACAGTTTCGCCCGTTTCCAAGTCGTCCGGGGTAAGCTGCTTTTGCTCCTGTAAAAACTCCGGCACTTCCCGAAAACCTACACTGTCAACGAAATGCGCCGCGTCCTGTCCGTCCTGATGAAGCACTACCACGTCGGAAACGGAAAGGCTGTGTCCCTTAAAATCTTTGGGGTGGTCGATATTGAAACAGGTGTAAATATCTTCAAGGGAAGTTTCCGGCGCAAGGGGCGCGGAATAGACAAGCTCATAGTTCGCCCTGTCAACCACATTTCCCGCCGCCTGCAGGCGGTCGTATGGCTCAAAGCGGAAATCCCTTGTTTCGTCCCCGCCCTTTATCTGGTAAATGGAAAAGGTGTCTTTGTCCTGTCCGGCGGTCTGCGCCGTTTCCTGTGCCTTTGCGTAAAGCTGCTTCACGTCGCCCTCGGTCAGCTCGCCGCTTTTGAGCTGCCCCATAAGCTCGCGGCATTTCTCCGGCGTTCCCGTATAAAGCACGTCGCCCATTTTCGCCCGCCCGTTCTCCTGTGTCACATAGGCTTGCAAGAGGTAGCTGTTTTCCCGGCTGTCGCTGTAAGGGTTCCGGCGCACTCTGTAAATCGTTTCCGGGGTAAAGGCTTCTTTCGGGGCTGCGCCCGCTTTTTCCTGTGCGCCGGATTTTCCCGGTGCGGCTGCTTCCGGATCCGGCTTCTCCGGCGCGGCTTCCTGTCCCTCTCTGGTGGGCTGCTCCTGTCCGGCGGTCTGCTCCTTGTCCTGTGCCTTTTGCAGCTCCGCTAAGTTCTCGTCTATGGAATTGATAATCTCGGCGGCTGCGCTGCGTATCGTTTCAAGGGAGCTTTTCAGCTCGGACAGCTCCCGCCCGCTGCTCCACCCGGCGACATAGCCGAAAGAGTAGTCCGACGTGTCAAGCCCGTAATGTTGGCAGACAGTATAGGCGACGCTTTCCGCTTCGACTTCGCGGGTGCGGCGGTCAACGTGGGGCTGCTGCTCGTCCTTTGGCGCGTTGAGGTCAATGTCGTGCAGCTTCGCATGGGCGATTTCGTGAATAGCGGTCTTTAAGGTCTGTAATTCGCTCATGCCCTCGTTGATAGCAATGCGCTTGTCCTCCAAGTGGTAGTAGCCATGAGAGCCGCCCTCGATATTCTCAAAGGCGATAGGAACGGGGGAAGTCTTTTCAAGGGCTGCGAAAAAATCCTTGTAGCGGTCAACGTCGCCTGTCAGCTCGTCAACCGCAATGTCCGGCAGCTCCTTTCCCTCGGTCTGGGAAACGTCAAAGACGGATACCACCTTGTAGGCGGGTATGGTGACTTCCTTTTCCTCGGTGACGGGCTTCCCGTCCTTGCCGATAACGGGCTTCTGCGTGTGCGGGTCGATTTTCTGCATTTCCTGTTTGATTTTATAGGGTGACGGAGCAATGATTTTAATTCCCTTTTGCCCTTTCATCACGTTTCGTTCAAAGTTGTTCTTCCAAGCGGAAAAGCCCGCCACAAGGGAAGCGTCCGGCTTCTGCATGGCGATAAGGACGGTGTTTCGGAAGCTGTAATTATGGAATTTTGACATGACTTTCAGATATTCCCGGTAACGCTCGCTGTCAAAGAGTTCCGCAATACCCTGTTCCAGACGGTCGGTAATCTCTTTGAGCTTTTCGGCGGGCTTCTCGCTCGTCAGCACGATAGGGATAACCGGGCGCGGCTCCTGTGGCTGCTCTGCGGTCTGCGCCGTTCTCTGCCCCGGCGCGGCTGCGTCCATTTCTACCTTTGACGGGTCGGGTCTTTCCGGCTGCGGGGGCTGCGGCGTTACCCGGTATTCCTCCGGCACGTCGCGCCCGTCGTACCATTCTGTAAAGGTGTTGCGGTTGTTGTAGATATAGCCCTTTTCGGTAAACATACCGTCGTCGTTAATGGAAGCGTCCCGCCCGTATTCCTCATACATGAAATACTTTTTCACTTCCTCAGGGAAGTTC
>NZ_JBWJVQ010000039.1:0-10880 GCF_056339875.1 Blautia sp. ZXY-1-C6 | reverse complement strand
TCACTACATTACCGGTTTCTTCATCATAGCTCCACAGCTCTGTTGATACCGGTTCCCCGGTAGTACGGTCTATAACTTCCCACCATCTGTAGATATCATCTCTTGTATTCACCGCCAGCATATCCGGATATAAATGATCCATCAGATGAATTTTCAGCTTATCCTCTGTTGCTGTATGGAAGGATGTCATGATATACATCTGCTGGATTTCCTCAGGATGTGCCTTTGCCCATTCATTATCCTTACGGGTTGTATAATAGGTTGCATATATCTTGGAGCCAGTATCTTTTAATTCCTTCGGAAATTCTGTTCCGTCACAGTCACGAATCGCATCTGCACCCCATTCATCCAGTATCTCCAGTGTCTGTGGCACTACGTCCAGATTGGTTGGTATTGTTACACGGCCTTTTTTCATTGTTGTTTGTCTCCTCTCTGTATAAACCTGTCTTATTTTTTTACTTATCTGACCTGATTCTGCTCTTTCTTGCGCCTTATATGTTTATAGAATACGTTCTTTCCAAAACATTTTCAATTCTCTTTTTGCTTTGTTTTTTAGAAATCTTGCTGTGCGCATTGAATTATGATATTATATAAAAAATGTTATCAGAAATTTTGAAGGGAATTCTGTTTTTAGATATTATGTTCTATATTATTTTGATTTTTATTGTTTTTTTATGCATTTAGTCCAGTCGCAACAACTAAACGCAGAACAGATTCCCTCTATTATTTTTGTTCACTTTTTTATATCAGACAAAATTGCTAAATTATGGAGGCGAAATTTTTTTATGAGTACACATTCTCTTCGCTTCAGCCCTGAAGATACTACTCCACAGAAGATCACACTTCTGAATGCATCTTCTTCCCTCTATGAAGGTGACTGGCCAAGCATTCCCCACTCCCATGCCTTTACTGAATTATTCTATGTGCGGGACGGACAGGGGGAATTCCTGCTTGAGGACAAAATCTACCCCATCTCAAAGGATGACCTGATCATTGTTAACCCTCACATTAATCATACTGAAATTTCCAGGGGAAATCCTCCTCTCAGCTATTTCACAGTGGGAGTAGGCGGATTATCCTTCTCTTTTAATGATCAGAAAGAATATCGTATCTTTAACTGCCGAAAAAAGAAAACAGATCTGCTTTTTTACTTTAACTCTCTGTTCCAGGAACTGGACAATCAATCTGAAGGGTACGAAAAAATCTGTATATATATGCTTAATATCTTGATTCTTCAGCTTCGGCGAATTACAGATTCTCCTTTCGAACTGATCACAGCACAACATCCAAGCAGGGAATGTGCAAATATCAAACGTTTTCTTGATTCTAACTACGGAGAAAACATCTCTCTTGATCATCTGTCTGCCATCAGCCACCTGAACAAGTATTATCTCAGTCATGAATTTACCAAATATTATGGGATTTCTCCTATGAACTATCTAAACAGAAAGCGAATCGAGGTATGTAAAGAACTTCTGGAAAATACTGATTA
This sequence comes from Blautia sp. ZXY-1-C6, assembly GCF_056339875.1. Taxonomy (NCBI): domain Bacteria; kingdom Bacillati; phylum Bacillota; class Clostridia; order Lachnospirales; family Lachnospiraceae; genus Blautia; species Blautia sp. ZXY-1-C6. The sequence continues at coordinate 9,388 of NZ_JBWJVQ010000039.1, read as the reverse complement.
CGGAATTTCAGACATTGCCCATCTGACAGGATTCTCCTCTCAGAGTTATCTCTCCCAGAGCTTTCGCAAATCCTGTGGCATGACTGCAGGAACTTACCGTAAACTTAAGAAAAAAAGAAAGGATCCTATTTAATATCATGCAATACACATTTCCAAACTACTATAAAGAATTTTCCTGCATTGCAGGAGCCTGTCCGGATACCTGCTGCGCAGGATGGCAGATCGTAATTGACGATCAGACACTGAAGAAGTACCAGCACTTTAAAGGTCCGTTCCGCAATCGCCTGCACAATGATATTGACTGGAAAGAACATGTTTTCTGCCAGTATAACAGACGCTGTGCTTTTCTCAACGAAGAGAATCTGTGTGATATCTACACAGAAGCAGGACCGGAAATGTTCTGCAGAACCTGCAGAAATTATCCTAGACATATTGAAGAATTTGAAGGTCTGCGTGAGATTTCCCTGTCGCTCTCCTGTCCGGAGGCAGCAAGGATTTTACTTTCCCAAAAAGAAAAGGTACATTTTATCACAAAAGAAAAAAAGACAAAAGAAGAAGTCTATGATGACTTTGATTATTTCCTGTTCACTGCACTTATGGACACCCGTGATATGCTTATAGATATCATCCAGGACAGAGCTGTACCCATGCAGAAACGTCTGTGGAAACTTCTGGCTGCTGCACATGATTTCCAGTTATGTGTAAATAAAAATGAACTCTTTAAATGGGAAGAAATGCGAAAACGACATGAAGATTCCGGATACGGAGATAGATTTTGCAACAAAATTTACTCTCGTATAAATGCAGATAACATAGAAAACAGTTCTGCTGCATCTGCCTGCGTAAATACACCAGAACAATTATTTAAAAAAATGTGGAAAACTGTTGTCCCGGAAATGGAGGTTCTGCGCCCGGGATGGCAGGAATACTTAAAGAATTGTCTGACTCCACTGTATAATAGAAATACAGATCCGCAGTCTGACTCCGGAAATCTTTATTCCTGGCAGAAAAGTGAATTTGATTTCTCTTATCCTGACTGGCAGATTCAGGAGGAACAGCTTCTTGTTTACTGGATCTATACCTATTTCTGCGGTGCAGTTTATGATGATGAGATCTTCGCCAAGGTGAAAATGGCAGTTGTGTGCACCCTGTTCATCCATGAATTAAATGTGGGAACCTATCTGAAAAACAACCGGCAGTTTAAGCTGGATGACCAGATCCGTATCTGTTATCAGTTTTCAAGAGAACTGGAACACTCAGATCTTAACCTGAACAGATTCGAAGAATTGATGTCTGAAAAAGAGATCTTCTCTTTTGAAAATCTATTGAAGATCTGCTGATGCATACTTTTTCTGTCTTATCTGTGTCATCTGACACCTCATATAGTCAGATGACACATTTTTCAACCATCAGGCCAATGCCAGCAAATCTTTTCCTTCTTTCAGTCTCTCATAAAACTGTATGTAGAAATCCTGATTTTGATCATATGGTTTGAGATAGAATCTGTTCACCACAAAAAGGTTCAGATTTTTGATCAGGTCTGAATCCTCAGCATTGTACAGTACTTCCTGTACATCCAGCAGAAAATAATGCCAGTCATTGACAAATTTCTCATAATTTTTCAGATCCGGTGTATCGATCCATTTTTTTACCTTGATCTTACTTCTGTTTGTTTTAGGACATTCATGAATCTGAAGAATATATTTAAATCCCCCATCTTCATAAAGTCTTCCCAGAGGAAACAGCCTGCAGAAGCCTGGTCTGACAGCATGAATACTGCAGCGGCCCTCTTTATTCAGAAATACGCATTGTTCTTTTTCACCTGTCATCCGGAGATGAGGCAGGATATTTCCGTCTGATACTCCCAATTCCAGACATTCCTGCAGAAGCTGTTCCACAGGCTTCTTAAGTCCCACAGATAATCTGTGTACATCATATGGATCCAGGATCACAGAATCTCCCATTCCCTGACAGCAATCACAGCATCCTTCGCAATCATGACAGTCTGCCTTTACCATGTCATTGGAATCATATAACTTTCCGTCTGAAATCTCTTCCAGTGTCTGTTCTCTTCGCATCAGAAGGCCTCCAGTCCTGTAACGCCCCAGTCTGAAGCAAGATCTTTCATACCTTCCAGAACTTCCTCCCTTGAATATCCGTTATCATCCAGGAAATCTCCATCCATATCATTCAGATACAGATAAAAGGTCAGTGCCAGTTCCAGATAGTCTACATCATCTTCTACCATACCCATATATAATTCGTTTTCTGCTTCATTGATCTTGCCTTCTTCTGCCAGTTTCATAATTGTAGCAAAAAGCCGGTCTGCCTCTGTGTAATCTGCTTCCTTCTCCGGAAGTTTGTAATTGGGCTGCTGCTCATGAAGCAGAAGCTTCGCGATCAGTCTTCCTACGTCCTGAATATTTCTTATCATATGATCATCCTGTACTGCCATAATATTATCTTCCCTTCTTTTTTATTTTATCTGGTACATCGTTTCGTAAATAACTATACCCATCGCATAGGATACGGATTCGCAGACAAGAGAGTGATATAGTTATTCCAGTTTTAATCCTGCCAGTGCCTGTGCAAATGCATTATTCACCGGCTCCTTGGCTTCTTTCTGCTGCTGTCTCATATATTTTTGAACATCACGCTTATTGACTCCTGCTCCCTCTTTGGTTCTTCTCGCCTGAAAAGCAGAGAGCTTTTCTTTATAGCCGCAGGCACAGATAAATGTCTCTTCCTTACCTTTCACATACATTTCCATACGTTTATGACACTTGGGACAACGGGCATTGGTAGTTCTGGACAGGGTTTCTTTATAACCGCACTCTCTGTCCTGACATACAAGCATTTTTGCATTCTTTCCATTCACTGCCAGAAGCTTCTTTCCACAATTCGGGCAGATTTTGTTTGTGAGATTATCATGCCTGAAGGTTCCCTGTCCTGTTTTAATCTCATCTACGATATCACAGGTATAGTTCCTGATCTCTTTCAGGAAGGTTTCCTGTTTCATTTTCCCTTTTGCAATATTTCCAAGCTTCATTTCCCAGTCCGCTGTCAGTTCCGGTTTACGCAGTTCCTCAGGTACCAGTTCCAGAAGCTGTTTTGCCTTGGAAGTCAGATGAATTTCATTGCCTTTCTTCTCCATCAGAAAACTGTTGAACAATTTCTCAATAATATCCGCTCTTGTGGCAACTGTTCCCAGACCACCCGTTTCACCGAGAGTTTTCGCAGCTTTCGTATCATGGCTCTCCATATAACGCACCGGATTCTCCATTGCTGCAAGAAGTGTTGCTTCTGTGAATCTTGCAGGCGGCTTTGTCCTGCCTGTATTCATAGATACATTCTCTATGTGCAGTCTCTCACCTTTCTTCATCTGTGGAAGCTTCTGATCTTTCAGTGTCTGTGCATCATCAGCTGTATCCTCATCATCTTCAGTGTCGTCCGTATTTTCATACACATCTTTCCATCCGGCACTTTTTACAACTTTTCCGCCGGCAGCAAAAAGTTCTCCTGCAACAGTTCCCTCCATGCTCACCTGTTCATAAACAAAAGGTGGATACAACACACTGAGAAATCTGCGAACTACCATGTCATAAATTTTACGTTCTTCATTTGTCATATGGTCAAGCTGTACAAACTGCTCCGTAGGGATAATTGCATGATGGTCACTGACCTTTTTATCGTCCACAAAACTTCCATTTGCCCGAACTGGCTGATTCATCAGTGCACCTGCCAGTTTTCTATACGGTCCCACTGCACAGGCCTTTAATCGTTCTTTGATTGTAGGAACAATATCCTTTCCGATATATCTTGAGTCTGTTCTGGGATAAGTGAGAACTTTGTGGTTCTCGTACAAACGCTGCATAATATTCAGAGTCTGCTTTGCAGAATACCCATATTTCTGGTTTGCTTCTCTCTGAAGAGTCGTCAAGTCATACAAACCCGGTGCAAAGGTTTTCTTCTCTTTGCTGGTTATGGACGTTACCTCCACCGACTGGTTTCTGATAGCATTGAAAATTTTCTCCACACATTCTTTATTAAAAGTCCTGAAGCTCTTACTCTTTGGTTCCTTCCATGTCCAGATAATATCACCTGCTTTCAGGGTGATTCCGTAATATTCCTTCGGCTTAAATGCCCGTATCTCTTCTTCCCGTTTCGCGATCATCGCCAGAGTGGGAGTCTGTACTCGCCCGCAGGAAAGCTGGGCATTATATTTACAGGTAAGTGCCCTTGTACCGTTCATTCCCACCAGCCAGTCAGCTTCCGCTCTTGCCACAGCCGCTCTGTACAGATTATCATACTCATGTCCGTTTTTCAGATTTCCGAATCCTTCTTTGATAGCTTTGTCTGTAACTGAAGAAATCCACAGTCTGCGGATTGGTTTATGACAGTCCGCTTTGTCAAGAATCCAGCGGGCTACCAGTTCACCTTCTCTTCCGGCATCTGTGGCTATTATAATATCGTTTATGTCTTTTCTGTACAGCTGCGTTTTTACTGCATTGTACTGTTTACCGGTCTGTCGAATAACTACCAGCTTCATTCGATCCGGCATCATGGGAAGTGTGGACATTTCCCATTTCATATACTTCTTATCGTATTCCTCAGGGTCTGCCAGCGTAACAAGGTGTCCAAGCGCCCAGGTGACTACATAATCTTTTCCCTCAAGGATACCATTTCCTTTCTGTGTACAGTGAAGTACTCTGGCAATATCTCTGGCAACAGAAGGTTTCTCTGCTATTACTAATGATTTCATAAAATAAATAACTCCTTATAAAAATCTACAGTCAGGGTTTTTTGATATCCCTGACCGTTGATTTCGGGCAGCTGTCCATTCATTTTTGGCATCTGCTTATATTTAAGATGTCAGGATCAAAAGGTATTTTGTTCTGCGCCTTACAGCTCCTGCAATTCTCATATTTAAAAGTATAGCATAGATAAATTCCTGTTTCCAGCTATTCTTTAACTTTATTTCATATTAATTTTATACCCGACTCCACGAACCGTCTCCACCAGTTCACCGGCACTTCCCAGTTTTTGTCTCAGTGTTCGGATATGTACATCAACGGTTCTGCTCTCTCCGTCAAACTCATATCCCCAGACCTGATTCAGAAGCTGGGTTCTGGAAAGCACAGTTCCACTGTTTTTCAGAAGCAGACATAATACTTCATATTCTTTTAATGTAAGATTTACATTCTTTTTATCAACAGTTGCAATATGTCTGGAAGGGCAGACATAAAGGTTTCCTGTCTGATATTCTTCTGCGCCGTCATCTTCTGTTCTTCTTAATAATGCGCGGATCCTTGAGATCAGTTCCATCATGCGGAATGGTTTTGGAATATAGTCATCTGCCCCGCTGTCAAGACCTACCACTGTATCATATTCACTGCTTTTTGCTGTCAGCATGATAATAGGAAGTTTACGTGTATCCGGACGCATACGCAATTTCTTCAATATGGAAATCCCATCCTCTTCCGGCAGCATCACATCAAGGAGCAGAAGTGCAGGTTCTTCCTTTTCCAGGGCTTTCCAGAAGTGAGAAGGTCTTTCAAATCCCTTTGCCTCAAATCCCTGACTCTTCAGTGTATAGATCACCAGTTCGCGGATACTCTCATCATCTTCTACCAAATATATCATTTTTCTATTCTCCATCTACAATTATTTACTGAATACTGTAGCCAAAATCCACAGTGATCTACGGAAATAGTAAATCGTTTTCAAAGATTACTGCAATTTCTCCGACTCAGTTAAGATCAGTATAATAAAATGGAGTAAAATCTTTGTTCTGCTTTGTGTTAAAATTTTGTAAAATGCTACACTTTATTGAGAATTTTTTTATAAAATTTTTATATACTTTATGAGAAAATTTATTTGTAAAAGCAGTATGAAGATGTTATGATATGGTATGAAATAATTCTCCAAAGAAGGTGAAATTTTGAAACGTTTTATTTCCAAATATCGGCATGGACTTGTTATTGCTTTATACAGCATTATTTATATCCTGCTTTTCAGTTATCTGGAGCACAGGCCGGTTCACAGCTATCATATCGTACATACTGTATTTGATGACTGGATTCCATTTTGTGAGTTCTTTATCGTTCCTTATATGCTGTGGTTTCCATACATGATCCTGGCTGTGATTTATTTTATATTTTTTAACAAAAACAAACATGAATACTATCAGCTGGCATTTAATCTTATGATGGGAATGACTGTTTTCCTTATTGTTTCTTACGTTTATCCCAATGCTCAGCACATACGTCCCACAGAGTTTCCAAGAGACAATGTTTTTACAGATGTGGTAAAATGGCTGTACAGTACAGATACTCCTACGAATATCCTACCCAGCATTCATGTGTTTAACTCTCTTGCAATCCATATGTCGCTTACAAACTGTGAAGCACTGCGAGATAAGAAACTTATAAAAGCAGCATCTTTCACCCTGACTGCACTGATCATCATGTCTACCATGTTCCTGAAACAGCATTCTGTAATTGATGTATGCATGGGTGCAACGCTCGCATTATTTGGCTTTCTGGTTTTTTATCCAAGAAAAGTCTCCGCTCCTTCACAGACTGTCTGCTTCGGAGAAGTAAAAAGAAAAAAAAGTGAAAACTAAAAAGATTTAAAATAAAAGCAGAATCTTTGAAATACATTTTGTCTTTCAGAGATTCTGCTTTTTGCAGTTATAACAATTTTCCGCTATTTAGAGCACATCAGTTAAATCCATAAAATTTCTGGCTAATCTTGTAGGCTGCCACTGACATTTTCCTTCCACCTCTTCCCGGAAGATTCATGACTCTTCCAAAAAGACTGTGACGCAATTTTCTGTAAACCTGTTTATCCTCTGTCTTAATATACTCCAGCAGTTCTTTCTTTTTATGAAGAGACTCTTCTGTATTGGCACGTATAAGCATAATAGAGGAAATAGTTGTAATAATATCCAGGTAACTGAACATGTACTTTTTCAGGTGCTTATTTGTACTTTTGCAGTTAATATAAGCATTTACCATAAGTTTATTCACACGGATCTGCTGGTCAATTCGTTTAATCATCACTTTCTCATTCACAGACTGGTCATCTCTTCCAATAAAATAACGATAGAAGTTTACATCCAGATAATACATATTCTTTACATAAGGAAGAGGTTCAAAAGCAAAGAGGTTATCTACATAAAATGTATGCTTTGGCAGTTCCAGATTACATTCATGAAGTAATTTTGTACGATAGATCATGGAATGCATCAGAAGATATTTGCCCTTCGGCATATGTTTCACTTCTTCCCATCCAAATATTCTGTCCTGTGGCAGACATTTCCGGTACTGCATGATTTTCTTACGGGTTGCCCCCTGTTTCTCATATACGAAATTACTGATCAGAAGGTCAACTGTCTGCGGACCTCTGAGCAGTTCATATAAAGTTTTCAGAATCTGTACATATGCTTCTTTATTTACCCAGTCATCACTGTCCACTACCTTGAAATACAATCCTGTAGCATTTCTGATCCCTGAATTGACAGCTTCTCCATGACCGCCGTTTTCCTGATGAATTACCTTTACAATTGTCGGATATTTCCTGGCATAAGCATCTGCAATCTCAGCAGTTCTGTCAGAAGATCCGTCATCTATTACAAGAATCTCTACTTCTTCTCCTCCCACCAGCAATGACTCTATACAGTTCTCCATATAATCCTGTGAATTATAGCATGGAATCGCAATACTTAACAGTTTCATCTTGTTTCCTCCTTGATATACTTTGCATACGCTCCAAAAGCAGATGGAATTGCGTATTGTTTACCTGACTGTTCTTTACTTACAAAAATGAGTTCTTTATCCTGTGTTGTCTTTAGGGATGATACCTTTATTCTGTATGCCTGCATTCTCCATTCAATATGGGAGAAAATATGTTTCGCAGGCGGAAGTTCTTCTATATATAATGGATCAAGTCCCAACTCTTTTACGTACAAAAGCGCATCTTCGCTTTTTAAATGTCCCTGAATATTTGGCAGTTCATATAAGCCTGCCAAAAGTCCTTTCTCAGGTCTTTTCCTGATAGCTGTGCATTCTCCGTCCTGAATGATAAACACAGTCCTGTTGTCCTGTGTTCTGGCTTTCTTAGGTGCTTTTACAGGAATCATATCCGCTTTATCATGTCTGTGAGCCAGACAGGTAAATGCAATCGGACATTCTGCACATTTCGCCTGACCGTTGGGAACACATATCACAGCTCCCAGTTCCATCAGTGCCTGATTAAAGTCTCCCGGACAATCTGAGGGCATGATCTGCGAAACCTGCTGTTCTATTTTTCTGCGGACAGACTGCCGGCTGATGTCTTCCGTACTCTCTGTAATTCTGGAAATCACACGCAGTACATTCCCGTCTACAGCCGGAACCTTTTCCCCATATGCGATCGATGCAATGGCACCGGCTGTATAACTTCCTATTCCCTTTAACGACAAAAGTGCCTGATAATCTTCAGGCAGTCTGCCATTATATTCATCTTTTACAGTTTTCGCCGCTTCCTGCATGTTCCGAACGCGGTTATAATATCCCAGTCCCTCCCATAACTTCAGAAGTTTCTCTTCAGGACATTCCGCCAGTGACTGAATATCCGGGAGTTCTGTGATAAATCTCTGAAAATAGGGTTTCACTGCCTCCACTCTGGTTTGCTGCAGCATAATCTCCGACACCCATGTATAATAAGCATTGTCCTTATCTCTCCATGGAAGAATCCTCTTATTATCCCTGTACCATTTTACCAGAGGCTGCACAATCTCTTCAAGTACCATAATTTATCTTTTCCTCGTTTATTTACTGTTCACTCCATTCTCAGTAACGCCGCCAAAATTCATTTCAGATTACCTGTGGCAATTGGATTTTGGCCTGTATGTCATTTTATCACAAAACAGGAAAAAACGCTAATACATAAAAATAAAAAGGACCGTACACATTTTACCGTATCTCGATCCTTCTTGCCTTATTCATTATTTTTTACATTTTAATCTCAAATAACACACAAGCCCGACAATAATGATCAGAAGTGCTGCTATGTAAGCTATTTTAAAGGCCAGTGATGTAGTAAAAAGATCTATAGCAGAAACAACGCCAATCAAAATAAGCGCAACTCCACTTGCTTTTGCCATCTTCTCTTCATCATAAAGCTTTTTACTGATGTCCGAGTTTCCACCTTTCAGGAAAATATCCCCATGTCCTGTCAGAAGCATTATTCCTACTATGAAAGCGGCAATTGTCAGTATGATGTTTAAAGAATCAAAATTCATAACCTTCCCCTTTCTTTCTGCATTTTACCATACAGAACCTTTTTTCTTTTTATAGAAATCCGGGACTATTGTTTCGTATACAATGATCCCGGAATATCCATA
>NZ_JBWJVQ010000038.1:0-18256 GCF_056339875.1 Blautia sp. ZXY-1-C6 | reverse complement strand
CCTGTTTTTATTTTTCAGAAAACTGTTCAATACCTCCAATTAAAAGATTACAGAAAAGTAATTCCTGATCAATATTAATAGAAACATACGATTGGAATATTGCAGTCAATAATATTATAAAGTTCTGCTGCTTTCTCCGGCGGCATATTGATACATCCATGCGAACCGCCTTCCATGAAACGATCTCCACCAAAGTATGGCTGCCAGTTTGCATCGTGGAAACCAATACCGCCATTAAACGGCATCCAGTACGTTACCGGCTGTTCATATTCGTATTTACCGTTTGCCAGCTGTTTACCTCTGAGCACATCCGGGCTCTTCTTATAATAAATCGTATAAATACCGGCCGGAGTCTGACGGTCAGAATATCTCATATCACCGGAAACAATATCTGACTCAAAGATATCTTCTCCGTTCTGGTAGAAATACATATGCTGTTCGGACAGATCCACTTCAATATAAGTATTTCCTATATCATTGTAACCATGTGCATTGGCTGTCATAGAATAAACCGGCTCTCTGGTTGTCTGTGTCCCTGACTGGATTTCCTGTGTCAGCTGTGCAACCTCTGAAGCCTGGTCTATCTGCCATCCATATGCAGAACCGTATACACTGACAGTTCTCCCACTTGTTGTCTGGAACTCTCTTTCAGTTCCCACCGTATCATGGGCCGCTGCAAGCTGCGCCACATAATCTGCGATGTGCTGTCTGAAAGATGTATCATCCATGATCAGCTGTCCTTTTTCATCAAAATTCAGCCAGTCTTTGATCGTATTGCCATCCAGGGTTTCCGTTTCATCTCCAAAAGTATACGTAATGCTTGCTTTTGTGAAATTATTACATGCATTAAGAGACGCCTGCAGATCCGGATTGTCGCTGGTGATATCTGCTTTTACATACACGTCCGGCTCACTGTCGAAATCAACCGAAGTTTTATTTCCCGAAACAGCTTCCGAAAGCACATTATAAGCATTTTTCAAATCCAGCTTACTTCCCTCTGTCTCCGGAACAATCTCAAACTGCGAATCTCCATATGCGACATATGCATTCTCAGGAGCTACCTGATTCTCTTTCTGTGCACAGTTAAGTGCCTTCACCTGTTTTTTCAGCTTTTCTTTATCGTAAGTCGTATTCTCAGCGGCTGTATAGCTCTTCTTTTCAAAAAAACCTCTGATCCATTCATAAGGTTTCTGATCTTTCAGAAGTTTCAGAACACTTCCATCAGAAACATAACTATAACCGATCTGATCTCCGCTGATCGTCTGCGGATCCAGATTTCTGGAATCAACCTCTATGGAATAATTCTCTACTGTCTTCGCAATCTTCTGTTCTGCCTCATAAGCAGTTTTACCTGAACAGTCAATACCATTGATTGATGTTCCTTCAAAGAATTTATCCGAATAATAATATGACATACCTGCATATGCGGCTCCGGCACTTACAATAACCATTGCCACTGCGATTCCTGTAATTTTTAATCCTTTATACTTCTTACGAACAGGTGGTTCATAAGGTGCAAGATCTTCATCACTGATCGGTACATACGAAATTCTCCCCGGTCTTGCGGATTTATGGCGTCTGCCAGTTATTTCCGTACTGCCATTTGGGACTGTGTTGTTTTTTTCTTCTTTGTTGCCCATCTATTTTCTCCTCAACATAAATGTTACCGTTCATTTTTCCTGAAGCATATTACTTCTGAATCATATTACTGTTGATTCCGTTAATTAAGAGGCTTGCTATAATTCTTAATAATACGCTTCACAATACACAGAATTTATGTACTGATCACATAAACCTGCGCTGCATGTTTCATTATAACATAATTCTTCCAATTTGCACCTACTATTCACCTTTTTCTCATTTTTTATTACTGTTTGCAGGTAATATCCCCGAAAAATGTTTCTTTGGCAAATCCCTTGTGATTTTTCTTATTTTTACAGGCCAAGTCTGCGTTTCATATCCTTCATCACATAGAAATACATGACGATCAAAAGTCCTCCGGCAAGCACCCATGCCATCGGACTGGCCATACATGCTCCAAAGTAACTCTTATGAGCCGCCGCGACCATAGCAGTGATTCCACGTCCTGCCAGTTCTGCAACACCGGCAAGCATGGGAAGCAGTCCGTATCCCATGCCCTGGATACCATTCCTGAGTGCATTGACAAAGTGAAGTGGTATGAAAAATACTGCCACGCATTTCACATAAGTATCAACCATAGGAATGACTTCTGCGGCATTATCTGAAATAAACAGATAAGACAGATATTTGCCAAAGAAGAAAATAATCACACCTGTAACAATGGCATAGGTAATTCCTATAATATGCGCACTGTTAAATCCCTGTCTGACTCTGTCCAGTTTACGCGCTCCTATATTCTGTGCATTATATGTTGCCATTGTTGTTCCAATCGCAACATATGCCTGTGTAAAAATATTCTCTATCTTATTTCCGGCTGTAAATGCCGCTACTGCATAAGAACCAAGAATATTCAGCGCAGACTGTACCATCATGGTTCCGATCGCAGTGATGGAATACTGCAGTCCCATGGGAATGCCCACAAGAATTTCTTTTTTGGCAATCTCTGAACGAAATCTCCAGTCATCCGCCTTCAGTCTCAATTCTGGTACGTATTTTATGATATAAATCAGGCAAAGCACTCCGGATACTCCCTGTGCTGTAATCGTCGCCCAGGCAGCCCCGGCAACTCCCATATGGAAAACAATAATAAACGTCAGGTCAAGTACTATATTCAAAAGTGCCGCCAGAATCAGGAAATACAAGGGTGTCTTACTGTTTCCCAGTGCTCTCAGAATACTGGCCAGGATATTATATAATACCTGTGCAAAAATACCTCCGCATATGATCATAATGTAGGTATATGCATCCTGAAAAATATCCTCCGGTGTATGCATTAATGTCAGAAGCGAGTGCATCCCCACCATACTGACAGCCGTCATTATAACCGAAATGATAATTGAAAGTAACGCCGCATTTCCCACTGACTGACGCATCTCATCCATCTTTCCTGCACCGAATTTCTGTGAGGTCAGAACTGTAAAACCGGCTGTCAGTCCCATAAGAAAACCTATGATCAGAAACATGATCGTTCCTGTTGAACCAACCGCTGCCAGCCCTTTTGTTCCTACAAATTTTCCTACGATTATGGCATCTGCCATGTTGTAAAACTGCTGGAATACATTACCTATAAATACAGGTATCGTAAAGTCAAGTATCATCTTCATTGGTTTCCCAACTGTCATGTCTGTCTGCATTCCAATAAACCCTCCCAATCCTTTTTTAATCCTCTTTATTTGCTGTTTTCGATATCTGTTTTATCAGATATCAGAGCGATTATAGTTGAAAAGATTTTCCATTTCAAGATGTGTTTTTTAATTCCATGATTTTCTACATAATCACCAAAAACAAACAAAAAACCCTCTGATTTGTGTCAGAGGGTTTCGTCAATATCACGAACTGCTGATGTCTGCAAAGCAGTTCTCACAGTTTTTGTATTATATTATTTCTCTACAAGAAGTGATTTTCCTGTCATTTCCGCAGGCTGTTCCATTCCCATAAGCTGGATCAGTGTAGGAACGATATCTGCAAGACATCCGTTCTCGCGCAGTGTATATTTCGGATCTGCATTTACAAGAATAAATGGTACAGGATTTGTTGTATGTGCAGTCCACGGAGCACCTGTCTCATAGTCGATCAGCTGTTCTGCATTTCCATGGTCAGCACAGATAAACATCTGTCCGTCCACTTCCTTAAGAGCCTCTACTGCTTTGCCAACACATTCATCAACAGTTTCCACTGCTTTGATGGCAGCTTCCTGTACGCCTGTATGTCCAACCATATCCGGGTTTGCAAAGTTGATCACGATCACATCATATTTGTCAGATTTGATCGCATCTACCAGTTTCTCGCAAACCTGAGGTGCACTCATTTCCGGCTGAAGATCGTAGGTTGCAACCTTCGGAGATTTAACCAGAATTCTGTCTTCTCCTTTGTTCGGCTCTTCCACACCGCCGTTGAAGAAAAATGTAACATGTGCATATTTCTCTGTTTCAGCAATGCGCGCCTGAGTCATATTGTGTGCTGCAAGATACTCACCAAATGTATTGTGAAGCTGAACCTTGTGGAATGCAACCTGTTTATTCTGAATGGTATCATCGTAATCTGTGAAGCATACGAAAGTAACCTGTGGTCTTGCTTTTCTTTCAAATCCCTGGAAATCATCATCGCAGAATGCTCTTGTGATCTCACGAGCGCGGTCAGGACGGAAATTAAAGAATACAACAGAATCTTTATCAGATATAACACCTGTCGGCTGTCCGTCTTTCTCGATAACTGTAGGAAGAACAAACTCATCTGTCTTATCATTGTCATAAGAAGCCTGAACTGCTGCCGGTGCATCTGTTCCCTTTACGCCTTCTCCTGTTGTAAGAGCATTGTATGCAAGTTCTACACGATCCCAGCGGTTATCACGATCCATCGCATAGTAACGTCCGGAAACAGTAGCAATCTCACCTACACCGATCTTCTTCATCTCTGCTTCAAGAGCCTCTACAAACTCTTTACCTGATGCAGGAGGTGTGTCACGACCATCAAGGAAACAATGTACGTAAACCTTCTCAACGCCCTCTCTCTTAGCCATCTCAAGTAATCCATAAAGATGTGTATTATGACTGTGCACACCACCATCAGAAAGAAGTCCCATGAAATGTACTGCAGAGTTATTCTCTTTTGCGTTCTTCATTGCTGCAAGAAGAGCTTCATTCTTAAAGAAATCACCGTCCTGGATTTCTTTTGTGATTCTGGTAAGTTCCTGATATACGATACGGCCTGCGCCCATATTCATATGTCCTACTTCAGAATTACCCATCTGTCCGTCCGGAAGACCTACTGCCAGTCCGCTTGCGTTTCCTTTTACAAATGGATATTCTGCCATCAGCTTGTCCATAACCGGTGTTTTAGCCAGATATACAGCGTTTCCTTCCTTTTTGTCATTCAGACCATATCCATCAAGAATCATTAATACGGTTGGTTTTTTGCTCATAATGTTCTCCTTTTATGTTTATTCATAATTGATAACTGTTTTGCTGATATCAGGAGCAGAAAACTGATCATCTCTGCACAATAAAACTTTTATATCTGACATCTCTTATATAGTATCAAAATCTCAGGATTTTTCAATTCTTTTTTTGTATCTGTTTCATTTTCATTACTATATATATGAAAAGAACAGTAACTTATTTTCCATATACACGAATGATCGTGGAAATCTTTCTTACGGAATCCCTGTTTCTCAGTTCTTCGATGGCAGTTCTGAAATCACCTTCTCTTACCTTCTCAGTGATCACAACTACTTCCGCACACCCTTCCACCTTGGTATCTTTCTGGATAATCTGTGCAACACTGACCTGATATTTGGCAAAAATAGCAGTCATCTCGGCAAGAACACCGCAGCGATCCTCTACTTTGAGACGGAGGAAATAACGGTTATGTGTATCTTCCATTTTCTTAACAGGGATATTCTTGTAACAGGTACATCCGATTCTGCCGCAGCATCCTGCAAAGAATATTTCTCACAATATCAAATACATCACCCACAACTGCACTGGCTGTAGGAAGTTCTCCTGCTCCTCTTCCGAAGAACATGGCATCCTCCACTGCATCTCCATGGACAAATACTGCATTATAGGAATCATTTACAGTTGCAAGCGGATGGGAACTGGGGATCAGCATCGGGCACACATATGCTTCAATTCCGTCTGCTTCGTTTCTTGCAACACCCAGAAGCTTGATATCACGTCCCATTTCTTTCGCATAATGAATATCTTTTGATGTGATCTTGGCAATTCCCTCTGTATATACATCGTTAAATACCACACGTGAGTTAAATGCCACAGATGCAAGGATCGCTACCTTACGTCCTGCATCCAGACCTTCGATATCAGCAGTTGGATCAGCCTCCGCATATCCAAGTTCTGTTGCAAGTGCCAGGGCATCCTTAAACTCCATGCCTTCCTGAGTCATCTTTGTCAGAATAAAGTTTGTGGTTCCGTTTACAATACCCATAACTTCTGTCATGTGATTTCCTGCCAGACACTGTTTCAATGGTCTGATGATCGGAATACCACCTGCTACTGCTGCTTCAAACAGAAAATCCACTTTACTCTCATGTGCCGCATCCAGAAGCTCATGACCATGTACTGCGATCAGATCCTTGTTTGCAGAGACTACATGCTTACCGGCTTTTAATGCAGAAAGGATATACTCTTTTGCAGGATTAATCCCACCCATCAGTTCAATCACAATCTCAATCTCCGGATCATTTATAATCTCATCCCACTGGCTGGTGAACAAAGAGGCGTCTTCTATCTTCGCTGCTGCCTTCTCTATATTTCTCACAAGGATTTTCTTTATCTCAACTTTACAGCCAATCTTGGCCGACATTTCCTTTTCCTGATTCTTCAGTACCTTATATACACCTGTTCCTACTGTTCCAAATCCTAACAGTGCGGCTTTGATGACATTTTCATTCATTTTGCAGGATTCCCCTTTCGTTTTCGTTGATTTTTATAGTATGGCAGAATTTCCTATTTGTCAAGTTTGTCTGCATTTTTAAGCAAAATCTTTATCATATTTTCAAGTTCTTTGTTCCGTCTGCGAAGCCATCTCACATACCATAATATCCCCACTCCTGCCACCCAGGCAGAAATACAGAATATTCCATCCAGGATCATATAGACAGTTCTCTCTGTTCCCCCGGCAGGGGCTCCACTCAGGAAGCAGTAATACATTGCCACTGATATGCAGGCTGCGGCCACGCCTTCCATTATCTTTCTGATCGTCTTCATTATATCACTTTCCTTCTTAATAGTGTCTTTATAAAGACACTGTTACAAGACCTATTTTAACCCGATAATAAATATGAATCAAGAACAAATCGGACGGTTATTACATATGATAAGCTATAGAAAATTATGGAAGACTATGAAGGAGCGGAAAATCAGCCAGTATGCCCTGTACACTCACTATGGCATAAGCACTTCTTTTCTGGATAAACTCCGTCATAATGAAAATGTGGAAATCCGCAGTCTTGATATCTTATGTTCAATCCTTGACTGCGATTTCGGTGATATTGTAGAACACATTCCGGATAATGCTGAACCTGAGGAAAAATAATTTTTTCGGGTTCAGTATCAATATGATGTAGTTGTGTCCTTTTATAGAACTATTTGTTCTTTTTGTCTTTCTCATGATGTTAGGTCAAAAGGTATTTTACCCATAACCTGATATCTTCTCATATCTATAATATATTTTGCTTATCATATCCTGCAGAAAGTCAGGCGGATATTCGCAATCTTCACAGGGGACTTACCTGATTCGGTTAAAACATTATTTATAATGTTATCCTATAAGTCCATTCACAAAAACATAAGATTTTTTCATTTATTTATGATATACTTATTACTGTCTCCTTCGTTCTCAGTAACGCAGACTTATCTATGGCATTCTCTTCAGGCGCATAATATCATCCGCTTCGCAATTTATCAGTTAAATAGTGCGTTCAGGAGATTTGCTGCAGATTTACAAAATATTTTTACCTGAAAGGATTGTAGTATATATGAAATATGATGTAGTGATCATCGGCGCAGGACCTGGCGGTATTTTCTCTGCCTATGAACTGATGAAGCAAAATAACGATTTAAAGATTGCTGTTTTTGAGGCTGGAAATCCTCTCAGTAAAAGACATTGCCCAATTGATGGTGACAAAGTAAAAACCTGTATCAAATGTAAAACCTGTGCCATTATGAGCGGCTTTGGCGGTGCCGGTGCTTTCTCTGACGGCAAATACAATATCACAAATGATTTCGGCGGAACACTTTATGAACATATTGGAAAGAAAAACGCTCTTGACCTGATGCGTTACGTAGATGAGATCAATGTTGCCTACGGCGGACAGGACACAAAAATGTATTCTACAGCCGGAACCAAATTCAAAAAACTTTGTATGCAGAACAAATTAAAGCTTCTGGATGCTTCCGTACGTCATCTGGGAACAGACATTAACTATGTGGTTCTTGAGAACTTATATGCAAAATTAAAAGAGCATGTTGATTTTCATTTCAACACTCCTGTAGAACGTCTGGAAGTACTTGAAGACAGATACCGTATCATCACAAAGAATGATACCACTGACTGCAGCAAATGCATTGTATCCGTAGGCAGAAGCGGAAGCAAATGGATGGAAAAGATCTGTAAAGAACTTGACATCCCAACCAAATCAAACCGGGTAGACCTGGGTGTACGTGTAGAACTTCCTGCTGTTATCTTCTCACACCTGACAGACGAACTGTATGAGAGTAAGATTGTCTACAGAACAGAAAAATTCGAAGATAATGTGAGGACTTTCTGTATGAATCCTTATGGCATCGTTGTAAACGAAAATACAAACGGCATTGTCACAGCAAATGGCCACAGCTATGAAGATCCGTCCAAACAGACAGAAAATACAAACTTCGCACTGTTGGTAGCCAAACATTTCTCCGAGCCATTTAAAGACAGTAATGGATATGGCGAAAGCATTGCCCGTCTTTCCAATATGCTGGGCGGCGGTGTGATCGTACAGCGTTTCGGCGATCTGGTGCGCGGAAGAAGGAGTACGGTTGCACGCATCGAAGAAGGTATGGTACGGCCTACTCTCGCAGCTACTCCCGGCGATCTGAGTCTTGTTCTTCCGAAACGTATCCTTGACGGAATCATGGAAATGATCTATGCTCTGGATAAGATTGCTCCCGGAACAGCTAATGATGACACCCTTCTCTATGGCGTGGAGGTTAAGTTCTATAATATGGAAGTTGATATCGATGAAAATCTGGAAAGCAGATACAAAGGCCTGTATATCATTGGAGACGGAAGCGGTGTAACCCATTCCCTGTCCCATGCTTCTGCAAGCGGTGTATATGTAGCACGCCAGATTGTTGAGAATATGTAAAAGACCGGAGTTCTTCTGATGGATACCTCTAACTACAGCAATCAATAACCTTAAAGTCCCCATCTGTCTCTTACAGTTGAAACAGATAGGGACTTGTTTATTATATTTTCTGGTATGCCATCCATTTATCCATTCCCAGACGTTCAAATGAACCGCAGTACTGAAATCCGCATTTTTCCAGAAGTTTCTGCATGGGGATGTTATCGTTGTATGTATCCATACGGAGATTCTGTGTCTGAGCATAGGCCCAGTCCAGACAGAATGATGCGGCTCCTCTTACTATTCCTGTGGACGCTACCCTGTGAACTACTCCATAGGGTTCTTCATTCAGCCATTTTCCATTAATTTCTTTATAATCTTCATCTTCTTCCGCCGCATAATAGAAAACACAGGCAATCCGCCCTTCTGACATGCACAAATACATTTTATCAATATCATGCTCTATCAGTTCTGCTGAGGGGTAATCTTCCCCCCACTGTTCTGCATTGCCATTTTCTCTCATAAATTTGCGGGCTTTATCATAAACTTGCATGATCTGCCCAAGATCCTGCACTGATGCTTTTCTTATTTCCATGAAACCTTCCTTTTCTTTTGGTATTTATATTCTTTTAGTATTTGTATTCGTTTTGATTTTTCGTCTGTTTCTCAAATTTTTTCGTCAAAAGACAAATATTTTCACAATGGTCTGTAAAACTGAACATATCTACCGGCTGTATTTTTCTCACATCATAGCCATGTTTTGTCAAATACTCCAGATCTCTTGCCAGTGTTTCCGGTCCACAGGAGATATATACGATTCTTGATGGATTCAGTTTGATAACAGAAGTCATAAACTTTTTATCACTGCCGGTACGTGGCGGATCCATAAACACAACATCTGCATGTTCTCCGTTTTCTGCCATGTTTTCCATAAATTCTCCTGCATCTCCCTGATAGAAACGTGCATTTGTAATCTTATTTTCCTTTGCATTGATTCTGGCATCGCGGACTGCATCCGGATTTAATTCCACACCAATGACATTCTTTGCCCGCTTTGCGGCTACAAGTCCGATTGTTCCTATTCCACAGTATGCATCTATCACTGTTTCTTTTCGTCCAAGCCCCGCATATTCAATTGCTGTCTTATACAGAATTTCTGTCTGTACAGGATTTACCTGATAAAAAGACTGCGGAGAAATGCGGAATGTACATCCGCAGAGCGTATCCCGGATATATCCTTTTCCATAAATGACGATATCACGCTCACCCAGTACCATACTGGTCTTCTTATCATTGACGTTAAGCACAACTGTTGTAATCTGTGGGTATTTCTTTTTCAGAGCTTTCACAAAATTATTTTTTGAAGGAAAGATCGGGGAACCAATCACAAGAACCACCATGATCTCATCTGTGGAAAACCCTCTTCTCACCAGCACATGGCGCAAAAGTCCATATCCTGTGTCCTCATCATATGTTTTGATTCTAAAAGATTTCAGCATATCCCGAATTGTACGGATGATTTCCTGACTGATCTTATCCTCGATCATGCACTCTTCTATCGGAACAACCTTATGTGTTTTCGCTTCGTAGGTTCCACAGATAATATTACCTTTTTTATCCCTGTCAAATACTGCATGAACTTTATTTCTATAATAAAAGGGATCATCCATTCCAATGATTGGTTTTACATTTGCAAACTTTCCAAGAAGCTTCTTCATCCTTTTCTGCTTGGCGGAAAGCTGTTCTTTATAAGGAACACCCTGATACTGGCAGCTTCCGCATTTCTTTGATACACTACATTTTGTTACTTTTTCTTCCATAAAATATTAACCTGCTTTCTATAATTACACATTTTTTACATTATATCAGCGAAAATGGATTCCCGCAATCAGACAATCTTTATTTATCTGTCAATTTCCTCTCAGAATGTCGAAAAAGCAGGGATTCTGTCGAAATGTTTTTGACTGATTTCTGTTGAAACTTGTAGACGAATGTAGAAAAATATGATATAGTTTGTACATACAAAAGAGAAAATCATCGAATTGCCAAAGAGAAAAAAATTTATACCACCAAGGATAAAAACTCAGAAATACTCCAAAATACAAAAGATAAAATACATGAACTAAATACACCTGATAAATAGTCAAAATACAAAAGTATCGAGGCATTCCTTTCGTGCAAAAGAGATTTACCCAAAGTACAAAAGAAACAGCTTACAGAAGATTTTTACACCAGATAAAAGAGACAGTTTCAGTAATGGAGCTGTCTTTTTCTTTATACATATTAATTTCATAAGATACTATGTGTCTGACATAGCCAAACAAATATTCGCAACAGCAATTAAAGCAGGTAACTTACCTGCTTCAACTATAACAATCCCCTGAATACAATCCAATCAGTAAAATTACCAATTTTCCTGTATTCAGGGGCATTATATTATTTCTCGTTTGGACACAAAGATTATCTGCTTATAATCAGTTTTTTATTCTTATTTGTAGTTTACGATCTTTCCGAAATCAGCTTTCAGAGAAGCGCCACCTACAAGGCCGCCATCGATATCGTTCTGAACGAATAAGTCAGGTGCTGTTGCAGGATTTACAAATCCGCCATACTGGATACGGATTGCTTCTGCTGTTGCTTCATCATAGATTTCAGCGATGCATGCACGAATACCTGCGCATACTTCCTGAGCCTGCTCAGTTGTAGCTGTTTTACCTGTTCCGATTGCCCAGATTGGCTCGTAAGCGATAACTGCTGTCTTAGCCTGATCTGCTGTAACACCCTGGAATCCAACTTTAACCTGCTGACGGATGAAATCCATTGTCACGCCCTGTTCTCTCTGAGTAAGAGTTTCGCCACAGCACATGATAGGTGTAATTCCATGTTCGAAAGCTTTGAGAACTTTCTTGTTAACATCTTCGTTTGTTTCTCCGAAGTATTCTCTTCTTTCGGAATGTCCAAGAACAACATATTTAACTCCGGCATCTACGAGCATTGCAGGGGAGATTTCTCCTGTGTATGCACCTTTCTCTTCAAAGTACATGTTCTCAGCACCAACCTGGATGTTTGTTCCCTTAGCAGCTTCTACAACCGGGATGATATCGATTGCAGGTACGCAGAATACTACGTCTACTTCATCGTTAACTACTAATGGTTTTAATGTTTCTACTAATTTAACGGCTTCGCTTGGTGTCATGTTCATTTTCCAGTTACCAGCGATAATTTTCTTTCTTGCCATGATGATTTATCTCCTTAGTATCCCTGTGGGATGTTATTATATTCTTATTTATCGTTTGCTGCTGCAACACCCGGGAGTTCTTTTCCTTCCAGGAATTCAAGAGATGCACCGCCACCTGTGGAGATGTGTGTCATCTTGTCGCCATAACCAAGGATGTTAACTGCAGCTGCAGAATCACCACCACCGATAATAGTTGTGGCATCTGTTTCAGCAAGTGCTTTTGCAACAGCTTCTGTACCATGAGCGAAGTTTGGCATTTCGAAGCAGCCCATCGGTCCGTTCCAAACAACTGTCTTAGCATCTTTTACAGCGTCAGCGAAAAGCTTCTCTGTTTCCGGTCCGATATCCATTCCTTCCCATCCGTCCGGAATCTCACCACGTTTAACAACCTGGATATTACAGTCATTAGAGAAGTTATCACCGATTCTGTTATCTACCGGAAGAAGAAGTTTCACACCTTTGTCTTCTGCTTTCTTCATCATGTCCAATGCATACTGAAGATAATCATCCTCACAGAGAGACACACCGATATGTCCGCCCATAGCTTTGGAGAATGTGTAAGACATACCACCACCAATGATAAGAGTATCTACTTTATCAAGAAGGTTATTGATTACAGAAATCTTGCTGGAAACCTTAGCTCCGCCAAGGATAGCAACAAACGGTCTCTCAGGATTGTTCACTGCATTTCCAAGGAAATCGATTTCCTTCTGCATTAAGTAACCAACAACTGCTGTATCAACATATTTGGTCACACCAACATTAGAGCAGTGTGCTCTGTGAGCTGTACCAAATGCATCATTAACAAATACATCACAAAGAGAAGCAAGTTCTTTGCTGAATTCGTCTCCGTTCTTTGTTTCTTCTGCGCGATAACGTGTGTTCTCAAGTAAGATAACATCTCCGTCTTTCATCTCAGCTACTGCTGCTTTTGCGTTAGGTCCTACTACTTCAGGATCTGCTGCAAACTTAACTTCCTGTCCTAATAATTCGGAAAGACGTTTTGCAACCGGTGCAAGAGATAATTCCGGTTTCGGCTCTCCCTTCGGTTTTCCAAGGTGGGAGCAGAGAATAACCTTTCCGCCGTCAGCGATCAGCTTCTTGATTGTAGGAAGAGCTGCAACCAGACGGTTCTCATCTGTGATCTTTCCATCCTGAAGAGGAACATTGAAGTCACATCTTACAAGAACTTTTTTGCCTTTTACATTGATATCATCAACAGATTTTTTATTCAGCATTTGTGGTGCCTCCTTAATAATATTCTTTAACAGTTACTGCATATCTGTAAACAGTAACTTATTGATTTCCTGCTGTCATTCCAGACCACGCGAAAAGGGTCCGGTCCAAATCAGACCGGACCCTTCGTTGGAGTCTATTCCTTTACACTTACTGAAAATTAAGCGTTCAGTAATTTACCAAAGTGTTTGATTGTACGAACCATCTGGCTTGTGTAGGAGTTCTCGTTGTCATACCAGGAAACTACCTGTACTTCTGTTGTGCCATTCTCAAGTGGAAGAACCATTGTCTGAGTAGCATCGAACAGAGAACCAAATCTCATACCAACGATATCGCTGGATACGATTTCATCTTCGTTGTATCCGAAGGATTCATTAGAAGCTGCTTTCATAGCTGCGTTGATCTGTTCTTTTGTTACGTTTCCTTCAACAACTGCTGTTAAGATTGTTGTAGAACCTGTTGGGGTAGGAACACGCTGAGCAGATCCGATAAGTTTACCGTTCAGTTCCGGAATAACAAGACCGATAGCTTTAGCAGCACCTGTGCTGTTAGGAACGATGTTAACTGCAGCTGCACGAGATCTTCTTAAATCACCTTTTCTCTGTGGTCCGTCAAGTGTCATCTGATCGCCTGTGTAAGCGTGGATTGTGCACATGATACCGGATTTGATTGCAGCAAGATCATTTAATGCTTTAGCCATTGGAGCTAAGCAGTTTGTTGTACAGGAAGCTGCGGAGATGATGTGATCTTCTTTTGTAAGAGTTTCATGGTTTACATTGTAAACGATTGTCTTAAGATCGTTTCCAGCCGGAGCGGAAATGATAACGTGTTTAGCACCTGCATCGATATGAGCCTGAGCTTTGTCTTTGGATGTATAGAATCCTGTACACTCAAGAACTACGTCTACACCGATTTCTCCCCATGGAAGTTCAGCAGCGTTAGCTTTTGCGTAAATTTTGATTTCTTTTCCGTCAACTGTGATGGAATCTTCTCCTGCTGTTACTGTATCTGCAAGAGCATATTTTCCCTGTGTTGAATCATATTTTAATAAGTGAGCAAGCATTTTAGGAGATGTTAAATCGTTGATTGCTACGATTTCAAATCCTTCTGCTCCAAACATCTGACGGAATGCAAGACGTCCAATACGTCCAAAACCATTAATTGCAACTTTTACTGCCATGATAAAATTCCTCCTATGAATTAAGTGGTTAATTATGGTAATCCTTTGTTTGTTAAAGAATCATCAACCTGTAATGTATTGTACATAATTCTAAACAAAAATTCAAGACCATTTTCCAAAAAACAGATAAAAATTAAGTAAAAAATGTAAATTATATGTTATACTGTGTATACAGTGCTTTATGAATACACTGATCCGGGCCTGTAATTGTGATATTTCAGGTGCAGATATATCCATTTAAGAGGACACAGTATTCATTTATAATATATCACACGCAAATATAACAGTACTGTTTTTACAGAAGAAAGGACTGAAATTATGGACAGACAAATATTGTGGGATTGTCATATGCACTCTTCTTTTTCTGCTGACTCAGATACGCCTATGGAAGTTATGATCCATCGCGCTGTTGAAACGGGACTACAGGGAATTACTTTTACGGAGCATCTGGATCCGGATTACCCTGTTACTCCGGACAATCTGGATTTTTCTCTGAATATTCCGGCTTACAAAGAAAAGCTAGCTGAACTTTCAGATATGTATAAGGATAAAATTCAGGTACGTTTCGGAATTGAACTGGGACTGCAGATGCATCTGGGAGAATATTTTGACTCACTTCTCTCTCAGACACCTTTTGATTTCGTTATCGGTTCATCCCATCTTGTCCATGGGTATGATCCTTATTACCCGGAATTTTTTGAAGGACGTAAGGAATTTTTATGTTATATGGAATATTTTGAATCCATTCTTGAAAACATTTCCGCATATGACGGATTTGATGTTTACGGACATATTGATTATGTTGTCCGTTATGGTCCTAACAAGAACCGGGAATATTCTTACGGACGGTATAAAGATATTCTGGATGAGATTCTGAAGAAACTGATTTCCATGGGAAAAGGCATCGAACTTAATACAGGCGGATATCATTATGGTCTTGGAGAACCCAATCCATGTACTGCCGTAATAAGGCGCTATAGAGAACTTGGCGGAGAGATCATCACCATCGGAGCAGATGCGCATACTCCGGATAAAATCGCCTGTGCATTTGATAAAGCTGCCAGTGTACTGGAAGCCTGTGGTTTTCGTTACTATACAATCTTCAAAGACCGTAAACCGGAATTTATTTCTCTGTAAAACGTGTCAGTACTTGCCTATATGGCAGTTCCTATAATATAATATTACATATGATTTCAGAAGCCCAATTTCCAAACTGCTCCAAATACTGTTTCTCTGGTCTGCATCATAGCTGATCATGATAAAAAACTGACAGCAGATATGGAAATTGCAGCTTTCTGTATATATTCGTAACTGTCCGGTGTCTCCATATTTATGTTTTATATGTCCCGACACTGCCCGGTTACTGTATTTTTCATAAACCAGGGAGGAATATTATGGCTAAAAAAAGACTCCAGAAGAAACGTTCTTCATCAACAGTCAGAAAGCAGGAATCAGAAATTTTACAAGTAACTACTTCCAAAACTGAGCCTGTCAGAGTTGAAACTTCTAAAGTAGAACCTGTTAAGGTCGAGACTTCCAAAGTGGAACCTGTTAAGGTCGAGACTTCCAAAGTAGAACCTGTTAAGGTCGAAACTTCCAAAGTAGAACCTGTTAAGGTCGAAACTTCCAAAGTAGAACCTGTTAAGGTCGAGACTTCCAAAGTGGAACCTGTTAAGGTCGAGACTTCTAAAGTAGAACCTGTTAAGGTCGAGACTTCCAAAGTGGAACCTGTTAAACTGGACGTTCCTGTTGATCTTACTTTATATAATGAACGTTTTCAGAAACATTATGATGAGCTGAAATGGTTATATTGCGAATTATATCAGGATCGTGATGATGTCATGACCTATTTGCATGATCTTACTTCTAATATGGAAGCTTTCTATAACAGCAGAAATTCAGCATTAAAGGCATCTGATAAAAAGCGTGAGGCTGATCCGGACTGGTATAAACGCAATGATCTTGTAGGCATGATGATGTATGTAAACAATTTTGCACATACTTTAAAAGGTCTGGAGGAACATCTGGATTATGTGGAAGAATGCAATGTCAATTATCTTCATCTGATGCCCCTGCTCGCATCTCCGAAAGGAAAAAGTGACGGTGGTTACGCAGTAGCTGACTTCCGCACAGTGCAGCCTGAGCTTGGTACTATGGAGGACTTTTCAGAGCTTACCTCCAAATGCCATGAACGCGGCAT
This sequence comes from Blautia sp. ZXY-1-C6, assembly GCF_056339875.1. Taxonomy (NCBI): domain Bacteria; kingdom Bacillati; phylum Bacillota; class Clostridia; order Lachnospirales; family Lachnospiraceae; genus Blautia; species Blautia sp. ZXY-1-C6. The sequence goes on along the minus strand of NZ_JBWJVQ010000038.1, from coordinate 1,416 downwards.
CAACATCTGCCTTGATTTCGTTATGAACCATACTTCCGAAGAGCATGAGTGGGCAAAACGGGCTCGCGCAGGTGAAAAAGAATACCAGGACCGTTATTTCTTCTTTGATACCTACGATGTTCCTGCTCTCTATGAGAAGACCTGTCCACAGGTATTCCCAACTACCGCACCGGGCAACTTTACATGGCTGGATGACCTTCACAAGCATGTCATGACTACTTTCTATCCATACCAGTGGGATTTAAACTACAGAAATCCTGTTGTGTTTAATGAAATGGTCTACAATATGTTATATCTGGCAAACCAGGGTGTTGACATCGTACGTCTCGATGCAGTTCCTTATATCTGGAAGCAGCTTGGAACAAACTGCCGCAACCTGCCACAGGTTCACACAATCGTACGTATGATGCGTATGATCTGCGAGATCGTGTGCCCGGGAGTCCTTCTTCTCGGAGAGGTTGTCATGGCTCCTGAAAAAGTTGTTCCATATTTCGGTACACTTGAAAAGCCGGAATGCCATATCCTGTATAACGTTACTACTATGGCAAGCACCTGGCACACAGTTGCAACCAAAGATGTATCTCTGCTCCGCAGACAGCTGGATATTCTGGGATCTCTTCCAAAAGAGTACATCTTCCAGAATTATCTGCGTTGCCACGATGATATTGGCTGGGGACTGGATTATGATTTCCTGAAGAATTTCTCAATCGATGAGGTTTCTCATAAGAAATTCCTGAATGATTTCTTTACAGGCAAATATCCGGATACATTTGGCCGCGGTGAACTTTACAATGATGACCCGCGTCTGGGTGATGCAAGACTTTGCGGTACTACCGCATCTCTGTGCGGCATTGAGAAATATGGTTTTGAAGGAAATGTAGCTGGTGTTGACAGAAGTGTGCGCTATGACATCACACTTCATGCATTTATGCTTTCCCAGTCAGGTATCCCTGTAATCTACAGCGGAGATGAGATTGGTCAGGTAAACGACTATTCTTATAAAGATGATCCTGACAAGGCAGTTGATTCCCGCTATCTTCACAGAGGAGAATTCAACTGGTCACTTGCTCCAAACAGAAATATCGCAGATACAGTACAGGGAAAACTTTTCCACGCACTGGATCATCTGGAACATATCAGAAGTTCACACAGCGTTTTTGACACAACAGCTGATCTTCGTACAATCGATACCTGGGATTCTTCTATCCTTGCAATCGTACGCGAAAATGCAGAGGAGAAATTCATCGGAATCTATAACTTCAGCGATCAGGATAAGGTTGCATGGATCAACGAAGATGACGGCATATACACTGATCTTATCTCAGGACATGAGATGGAAGCTAAAGGTGTTATGATCCCTGCATTTGGATGCTTCTGGCTGTGCAGAAAGAAATAAACCATTAATCTGCATAACGC
>NZ_JBWJVQ010000037.1:0-7115 GCF_056339875.1 Blautia sp. ZXY-1-C6 | reverse complement strand
TAAATGCATTACTGCCATAGCCAAACAAACTGAAAGGTTCATCTGCTGACTGTACCATTGCCACCACATCTGCTTCAAAAGAAAAACAGGCCAGCCCTACGCTGAAATGCTTGGACTCTGCATACTCTCCCGGCGAATCAATGGTATCATCATCCGTATTCGTATACTGCGTTTTTACATAATGAAGTTTTTCGCCTTTTAATGCCTGCGTTAATGAAGTCTTACCTGCTTCACTTCTGCCCATCAGAAATATTTTCTTCATATTTAATGTCTGTCCCTTTCACTTCTCTCAGCTATTCCGACAGTTACATAAGCACCATCGGTACAGAATAACTGACTTTTCGTATGTTTTAACTTTTGTGAACTGCACAAGTCTTAAAGCCAAGCACCTCTCTAAAAAATTTCACCACTTCTTCCACTGCAGTCTGAACTTCCGTCAGACCTCCCGTAAGGATCAATGATCCGCTGAAGCGATCCATGAAACCAATCTCCACATTTGCACTTTTCACTGCAATATCAGCAGCTACAACCACTGCTTCCCATGGGGTAAAACGAATCATTCCGATTGCTTCTCCTGTGTGGTCTTCTCCCTCATGGACTCCAATATGCAGACCAAGATTCTGATAAATACAGCTCTGTGAAGGATTGATCACATGCGCCAGGCACACTTCCTTTCCCGGAACCCTTACTCTGGTCATACGCAGCTTTTTTCCCTTTAATTTCTCATAATCCTGGTTATAAAGCTTTTCCAGTAATTCTCTGGTTGTCATCCCTGCCATCCCAACACTTCCTATCTTTTGGTAATCTTGCAGACTACATAACCCAGAGTGTCTCTGAAATAATCCACAACCTCAGTCATCGCTGACATTACATCGGAAATCTCTCCCGTAATGATCAGTGTGCCTGTAAATCGATCTGCAAATCCCAGATAAACATTTCCGCTTTTTACCGCAATATCAGATGCGATCACTGCAGATTCAGGCGGTGTCATATTCATAATTCCGATTGCAGATGAACGGTAATCCACCTGCGGATTCAGTCCAAGCTTCTGGTATATGACCGGAGCCGGCCCTCCCATTACATGTGCAAAAGTAATCTCCTTGCCAGCAACTGTTTCCTGTACAATTCTTATGTGTTCTACATGGTCATTTGCCATTTATCATTCCTCGCTTTCACTATTCAACTATAATCCGGATAATTCATGAGAATATTCTTTCCCACTGATGTCTCCAAAAACAGATTTAAAATTTTATATGTATCTCTTCAGTTACATAAACTGTACTATCCATCCAATTTTATGTCAAGGTAAAATCCACCTGAAAATCGGTAAAATATTATACATGGTTACGGTTCACTCCGTTCACAGCAACACGCTTCACGATGCACAGAATTTATGCTAATCACATAAATTCGCGCGGTATGTCTCGGAATTTTGGCATATTCATGCCAAAACACCTCGCGGAATAACGATAACTACTTATACATAAAGAAAAGGAGCATCAGCCCCCTTAGCGATACTCCTTTTCAACCCCTATAAATTTAATTATTTATACTTATTTAATTATACCAGTCTTCTTACAGAAACAATCGTTCTGTACGCTGCGTTATCACTGATCTTAATTCCATCTACAGAGTTTGATGCATGAACGATACGTCCATTCCCCATATAGATTGCAACGTGTCCACCGTAGCAGATCAAATCGCCCGGCTGCGCATCAGCATAAGATACTTCTGTACCGGCATTCTGCTGTTCATAAGAAGTTCTCGGAAGACTTATTCCGAAGTTTGCATATACACTCTGTGTAAATCCTGAACAGTCAGCTCCACTTGTAAGGCTTGTACCACCCCAGACATACGGATTGCCAACAAACTGTGTTGCAAAGTCTACTACAGAAGATCCTGAACCTGAAGATGAAGATGAAGAACTGTCTGAATCAGACGACTGTTCACTCTCATAATCATCTGGTGAAACTGTATTATCAGAATCAATCACATTGCCATACTCATCATACTCTACATCATCGGAAGCTCCTGCATTGTCAACAGGATCACCATTTTCATCATATTCTACACCATCATCTGATTCAGACTCATCAGATTCATCAGATTCATTATCCGCATCATCAGTATTCTCAATCTCATTTCCGTCTTCATCATACTCTATATTTTCTTCGTCTTCTGATTCGGAGTCCTGTTCCTGCTCTGCAGCTTTTGCTGCTGCCTCTTCTTCTGCCGCCTGTCTTGCAGCCTCTTCCTCAGCCTGTCGTCTTGCCTCTTCTTCTGCTGCAATTCTCTCAGCTTCCAGTCTCTGAATTTCAGCCGTCTGTTCCGCTAACAGATTTGCATATTCTGTCGCCTGCTGCTGTGCATATGCAATTTCATTCTCATAATCGGCTGATTCAGATTTCTTCTGATCAATCTGGCACTGAAGATCATAAGACTGCTGTTCATAAGAAGCCTTCATCTCCTCCAGTTCTGCTTTGTCAGATTCATACTGAGTCTTTAAATTATTTACCTCATTAATAGTATTCACATATTTATCAAGGTTCTTTCTGTCCTGCTCATACATCTGCTGTGTATTCTCAGCACGTGTCAGAAGTTCACTCAAATCTTCTGAATTAAGCATCATCTGAAACCACGCTGCATCCCCACCCTGTTCATACAGTGCCTGAATACGAAGCTTCATGCTCTCATACTGCTTATCTCTCGCCTTCTGAGCCTTAGCCAGATCCTGTTTTGTCTTAATAATATCTACTTCTTTATTATCGATATCTCCTTTAAGAGTATCAATAGAAACCATAACACTTACAAGATTGGAATCCAGTTCGGAAATCTCATTCTCAAGCTGTGATTTCGCATATGCAAGCTCATCCATTCTGGAATATGTAGCATCCAGCTGCTGACTTGTGATCGCCTGCTCTTCTCTCAATTCATCCTCTCTTGAAGCGCTTACACTAACAACCTGTGTTGCGCTCATCAGGAGTGCTAATGTAAGACATACAATTCTTTTCTTCATGAATTCTCACCCTCGTAACATTTTCTTTCTATATCTTAATGTTTTTGCAATATCTAAGTTAATTCTTATACATATTAACACATCGCACTCAAAAACGCAAGGATTAATTACCATAAATTTTATATTTCTGTAACATTTATTAATCTTTTTGTTATTCTTCGCATTTCTTTCTACAATTCAAACATATTCCATTTCATGTTTGTAATAATTTGACACAGGACAAAGATATCTTATGCGGGGTTACTGTTCACACACCACTATTCCGCGAGGTGTTTTGGCATGAATATGCCAGAATCCCGAGACATACAAGCCAAAATTCCATTGCCGCAGGCAATCTGGAATGAATTTTGGCTACGTTACTGTGAACGGAGTGGACAGTAACGTAGCGGGACTGCACGCTATAATGAACTGGATTGTTTGCATTATTTATGGAATTACTGCAGAACGCAAAAAAAGAAGCAGCCTCCTCATTCGAAAGCTGCTTCCATTTTCCTAACTATTCACTTCTCAGCTAAACAGATCTGCAAGGATCTGGTCTGCGGTCATATTCATATATCCATCCGGATCAGAAAGCGTGTTTCTGTTCCATCTCAGATAATTACCCCTTCTGATATAATTACCGGATGAAGTATGATAATCATACTTGGTATATCCCGGATATCTTGACATATACTTCTGCGCCAGTGCAATCGCCTGACTGGAATAACCGCCGGACGGGGTAGGTGTACCTGCAATCTGAACACCTGCATTCGGGGTAGAATGCACGATCACTGCACTCTTATCAGCACACTGTCCAAGAATGATCCATGTATGTCCACTGTCATATCCCACATCTCCGGGATGTACTGTCCAGTCATCACTTGCCAGATTCGCCTGAGTGAGAATACTTCCCCAGCCCATGGACTTATAATAAGAACCAATCTCACCGGAAACTACCGTATATCCGCTTCCTACACCGGACTTACTCTGCATTACCTGATAAGCTGACCATCCTACGAAACCGGAACAGTCAAAACCTTTTGCTCTGTTGGCTGTGCTGAGATCTCTGTAGTTATTGTAATCATAACTGCTGCTCTGACTGTTATAGAAATCAGTCATTGTCTGACTTGTTCCTTTTCTGGTGGAATCATTCCATCCGCCACCCCATACGTACAGAGCCTGACCAACAGGCTGTAATGCACCTGCCAGATAATTCTTGATTGTTCTGGAACCGGTCGGACTTGTAGTATTGCTCAATATACCATTGGAATTAAAATGGTATTTCTGTCCATCAATTGTTACATCTCCGGTAGCCATCACACCGGTTTCCTTATCAAAATAATACTTATTTCCATCAATTGTCGTCCAGCCTACTGCCATCTTGCCGCTGCCTGTATTAAAATAATATTTTTTTCCGTCAAGTGTCTGGAAACCTTTTGCCATAATTCCGTCTTCAGTTTCAAAATATCTGTATTCATTGCTGGAATTCTTTGTCCAGCCGGTAAGCATATAACATGCACTTGTAAAATATCTGGTATTTTTCTTACTGTCTGTAAGGAATGTCTTGCAGGCAGCCACTCCACTGTTACTGTAGAAATAATATCTCTTTCCCTTCAATGTCAGCCATTTCGTCTGCATGAATCCGGTAGATGGATTAAAATATCTTTTCTGATCCTTTGAATCAGTGACCCAGCCTGTCATCATGATACCAGCCTGTTTACTGAAATATCTCTTTCGTCCTTTACTGTCAGTAACCCAGCCTTTTACCTGAACACCGGTCTTTGTGTTAAAGTAATATTTCTTCCCTTCAAGTTCCAGCCAACCCTTCTGTTTAGAGCCATCTTTATTTATGTAGTATGAATCTCCGTTAATAGTTACAAAACCTGTTTTCGTTGCAGCCTGTACATTTGCCGCAGTAAAATACATGGAAACTCCCACAGCAAAAAACAGCAGAAACAGAAGTGCCCCCCAGATTTTAAACTTCCTGTTTACGTTTTGCATACATACCTTCCTTTTCTTTTTTCGTTATCAGAGCGTGTCTGAAAAGTATGAATCGTAGGTATCGCTCTGATATCTCACATACTTCTCAGATACGCTCTAAGGTTTAACAAAGTTTTTTACAATGTTGTTACGTTTCTATGACCCTATTATATTACACTTTAAATAACCCGTCAACAGACAAGTAAAATTCTGTTAAACATTCACTAATTTTTCACAGTCTGTTCCATAAAAAAAGAGACAAAGTCCACAAATACTTTGTCTCTTTTCACAAGATAACACTGTGAAATATAACCTGTATACCTGTTTTCTCTTTATTTTTTCAACAGACAGAATATTATCTTATATCCCTGATCACAACAGATGCTTTCTTAATTCAGCACCATCAGCAGCACATAAATAAGCAGGTGCCACATCAAATACAGTCTTCGCACCACTCTGTCCTTCTTTATTCATACGATATGCAGCTCTTGCATATGCAACAAGTACAGAAGATGTAAACTCCGGATTGGAATCCAGCTTCAGACTATATTCGATCACATGATTGTTCTCATCATTCCAGCCCGTTTTTCCGGATCGGATCACGAAACCGCCATGTGGGATTCCACTGTGATCTCGCTTCAGTTCTTCTTCAGAAATAAAATGTACAGTTGTGTCATAGTCAGAGAAATAGTTAGGCATAGTCTTGATATCATTCTCAATCTGTGCCAGATCCGCACCTTCCTCTGCAACTACAAAGCATTCTCTTGTATGTTTCTGTCTTGTTGTAAGATCCGGATTTTCTCCGTTTCTCACTGCTTCCAGTGCTGCTTCAACAGGAATTGTATACTGTTTTGCATCTTTTACACCTTTGATACGGCGTACTGCATCTGAGTGTCCCTGGCTTACACCCTTGCCCCAGAATGTATAATCCTTTCCGTTTGTAAGGATTGCATTTGCATAGAGACGGTTCAGTGAGAACATTCCCGGATCCCAGCCCACTGAAATAATTCCGATATGACCGCTTTCTTTTGCAGCTGCATCTACTGAATCAAAATGCTCAGGAATTCTTGCATGTGTATCAAAGCTGTCAATTACATTAAACATCTTCGCATATTCCGGTGTCTGTTTCGGCAGATCTGTTGCACTTCCGCCACAGATGATAAGTACATCGATCTTATCTTTCATTTTTTCGGCATCATTGACAGAATATACCGCTGCTGTCTCTGTAAGGATTTTAACAGTTTCCGGAGCACGACGTGTAAATACAGCAACAAGCTCCAGATCCGGATTATGTTTGATTGCGCACTCTACACCGCGGCCAAGATTGCCGTAGCCTAAAATACCAATACGAATACTCATTATGATTTCCTCCTGTAACTTTAATTATATGTTCGCAACTGTTGCATATCATTACAGTTGCACATTATCACTTTACTATAGTAATATTTTCACTTTTAATTGTCAATCCAATTATTACCAAAATTCCATTGCCGCAGGCAATCTGGAATGAATTTTGACTACGTTACTGAGAACGGAGTGAACAATAACGTTTTAGCAGCAAAATATGCCGCTTCCCGGGCAACACAGACTGCATGCCATATTTGCCAGGCACAGCTTCATACAATAATCATCACCGCCTGTCGGCATACCTCCAAAAGGATTCTGCATCTCCTGATACCAGTTTCCTCCGCCTTCCATCTGCTGCAAAACCATCTGATACTGTACATTATCCGGTTCCAGACGGATAGCCTGCTTAATATCATTCAATGCATTTACGTTATTTCCAAGTCCCATGTTTGCCATGGAAGACAGATAATACCACTGTCCGTTCCTCTGTGAAAGTGACTGCAGAACATTCATAGCCTCACGATAATGACCGCTCTGGATATAATTGGCTGCCGCCTGCCTGCGCATAGACTCTTCATCCTGATAGCCAGAGTCTGCCTGTCCGGAAAATCCGCCAAAACCACCGTAATTATTGCTGCCATAATTCCCGTAACCGGCTCCCTGCTCTCTTTCCTTCATAATCTGCTCATAAGCCTGCTGAACCTGCTTGAATTTCTCCTCAGCCTGTTCTTTATTCGGATTGTCAATATTGGCATCCGGATGATACTTTCTGCTCAGCTTACGATATGCCTTC
>NZ_JBWJVQ010000036.1:0-2604 GCF_056339875.1 Blautia sp. ZXY-1-C6 | reverse complement strand
TGGAAATAGCTGCAACAGCTTCCGGATGTCTTAAGATGACTGCATCAGATCCGGCTGCAAGGTCAGCAGCAGCTGTCATAACTTCCATATCGATTCCACGCTCTTCTTCCGGTCCCCATTCAGGCATATCTTTCTCAGAAGCTGTTGCTTCTTTTACGCCCCATGTTTCAGCGGATACCGGTGTAATGATAGGCATCTGCAGCATGTTATCATTCTGAGATAAAGCTGCACCTTTAATACGGTCCATAGTGGATACAACATATTCATATCCATATCCGGCAGCAGCACTACCGATATTCATAACAATTTTCTGTGCATTAACGCCTAACTGAGTAGTTACAACGTTAAGCTGTTTAGCAAGGTTGATATCTACGGCAGATTCTGCACCTACGATCTGATCGTAAGCAAGTCCTGCTGCAGCACCGATTGCTTTGTAGTTTTCTTCTTTTTCTGAAAGAATCAGTACGTTTCTTCCCTGAAGAGCTTCTGCTACCTTAGGAAGGAGTTCTGCGTCTTTCTCTACATTCTTGCATCCTTCAACTACTAATGGTGCATCAATTGCATCTGCAACTTCTTTAACAACTGCGATAAGTTCATCAACAGATTTGTTTACACCGTTCGGATCTCCACCCTCAAGGATCAGAGCTACAAAGTCAGCACCTTCCATAGCTGCTGCTTTTTTAGCCATTTCTCCGATTGTGGATGCTCCGTCATAGTATGCTTTGATACCTTCGGATACAATATTCTCAAGACCCATATCAGAGATTTCAACACCGATCTTAGGTGCGTTTTCTGATGGTGCATCAAAAGAATAAAATGGATAAGTAGAGTCTCCGCCGATTGTTACAGTCTTATCTCCGCTACCAATTGTGACTGTATTAATCTTTGCATTAAATTTCTGAAGTTTCTGATTAAACGGCATTTCTATTTGGCCTCCTTAAAAAAATTACTATGTACTTGCCTCTACGCAGACAAATCACATCATCTCATATAGTATACTACATCATCGGGTCCATTGACAAGGCTGGATGATTATGTTCTGTTAAAAATGCAACAAGCTCTTCTGGATCTGTTGTATTTGTCTCGTCACCAATCATATCAGTAAAGTTGTCAATACCATACAGTTCCTTTGCTGTCTTATTCAAACGCTCCGCAACTGTCTCTTTTAATTCCTTAGGCATCCATACGATACGTTCAATACCGCCTTCTGCCTTCATGAATTTCTTGGATGAAATAAAGTGTTTACCATGTCCCATGAATCCTGGTGTCTGAACACCGCCACCAGTCATAGATGCCATCTCTGAGAATGTCATTCCGAGAGGTGTCATTCCTGCATATTCACGGTTGGCGATTACTACACCATTAGAAAACGGCTCAATACCACAGATACACTCAAAGCATCCACAGGAAGTCATAGGATCCTGCATAATGGAATAAAGTGTAACGTGTTCGAGAGCTCCCTGTGAGAATTTTTGTACAGCTTCATCAACATCCTCATAAGAACCAAGGTTCTCATCAATTGGTCTTTCCTTTGTAATAATCTGACAAGGTCCGTTTGGATCCAGTTCATTTGTTGCTTTTGCATCCAGCCATGAAACGGCTCCGCAAAGTCCAAGTCTCTCTGGTGTAACAACACATACATGAGACGGTGAAAAAGCCTGACAAAGGATACAGCTGTAATATACGTCTACAGTTTCATCTGTAAGATTTTCAAGACGTGCATCACGTTTATCGAATACAGGGATTGCTACCTCATGACGGATTCTTGTACACTCAGCCGGATCAGTATAAACGGTTACCTGACATTTATCAACTACAGCTTCAAACTCATTTTTTACCTGTGTATACAGAACTTCACCGATATGTCTGATACGGAATCCTGCATTGTAAGCTTCCTTACCGATACGGATCCTCTGCATATCTCTCTGTCCTGTATGATAAACTCCCTCAATACAGTTAATGTAATTGTGGAATTTACGCTCAATTACAGGTTCAAAATCAGGCTGCATTCTCTTTCCCGCTACTTCTACCACGTAAGCGATCGGATTCTTGCTTCCCAATTCCATTTCATCTACATCTGGTCCTACAACTGTAATCTTGTGGTCCTCTACCTCATCCATGCTTCTTGTCTGCACAAGTTCTGCACAATCCACACGGGAACCGTCGAACTCAACCTGCATATCTTTACGACGGATAATCTCGCCTTCGAATGCAGACGCAAACGCAACAGGAATATCAATATTGGTAATTTTGATCTTAATATTTCTGGCTTCCAGAGAAACCTTATTAAAATCAGCAACATTCGGGCATGCGATCAGCGCACCCGGAACTTCTGTAATGTTTTCATCTTCATTGGAAATCACAGGGAATCCAAGTTTGATTGCTCCTGCACCAGCAGCCAGAATCACATCATCAATCGGTTTAAACGCATTGACAAATGCCGGTACTCTCTCTGATGTATACTTGATCAGAGCGGCTGCATCTCCAGGAGTAACGTTTCCGAAGATCAGAGCTGCACGAAGTGCCACGGATACTACATGGATTACAGAAGTAATATCTTTTCCAAGTGGTACGATTCGAACATTATAGCCCATTTTCAATCCA